>JAGASB010000320.1 GCA_017621955.1 Clostridia bacterium
TGGAAGCAAATTCATACTACACCAACCACACTGAAAGGGTAATAGGTTCGCCAAGTTTAACTGAAAAGCAAGCGATGGCAAAAGTTTCGGACAATATAGAAATTGATAGTGTTCGTCTTGCCCTTGTTCCTATCGGTACAAAGAGCGAAAAACTTTGCTATGAATTTTCGGGCGAATACGACGGCTCAACTTACTACGTTTATATAGACGCAGTTTCGGGTAGGCAAGTTGAAATGTTTAAGGTAATAGACGGCACCGAAGGTCAACTATTAATGTAAGAAAAATGCGAAAATAAAAAGAAAACGCCACTTTAACAGTGGCGTTTTTGGCGTACAAGAATAAATAACTTAAACTCTCTTTGCTAAAACTTCTTTTTCGTATTTTTCAACTTCTTCCCAAAGTTTGCAATCACAAGGAGCGTTTTCACGACGGCAGTATTCGTTCCAAATATCGCCGAACGGAAGTGTTTTAACGCTTTCTTGCATAACGAAAAGTTCGGAAAGTTTTCCTTCATCTTGCAATGCTTTAAGTTTAGCGTTTGGCGTTAGCATTGCTAAAAGTAACGCTTTTTGCCAACTTCTAAATCCAACCGACCAAGCGGCAATTCTATTTATGCTAGCGTCAAAGTAGTCAAGTGCCATATAAACTCTATCAAGAGCGTCAGAACGAACGATTTCTTTTGCCATTTCCTTAGTTTCGTCATCGAAAAGCACAACGTGGTCAGAGTCCCAACGAATAGGACGTGTAATGTGAAGCGCTATTTCTGGGAAGAAAGTAAGAAGCGCAGGGATTTTATCCGAAACGACTTCGGTGGGGTGATAGTGTCCGTTGTCCATAAGTGGCAAACAACCCTCTTTTGTTGCTGCGTAAGTAAGCGAAAATTCACCGCTACCAACGGTATATGCTTCAACGCCTATACCGAAAACTTTACTTTCAACGCACGGTTTAACTAAGTTTTTATCGTAAGGTTGTGATAAAATAGCGTCGATGCTTTCTTTGTAGCGAATGCGTGGTCCAAGTCTATCGGCGGGGATATCCTTGTAGCCGTCGCCCGTCCAAATATTCATAACGCAAGGGAAACCCGTTTCCTTTGCAAAGTATTCTGAAATTCTAACCGACGCTTTGCCGTGTTCAATCCAAAAATCTCTGGTTGCTTTGTCGGGGCTTGAAAGGGTAAGACCGTCCTTAACTTTATCGTGTGAAAAGAAAGTGGGGTTAAAGTCAAGACCAACCTTGTATTTTTTAGCAAGGTCAACCCACTTTTTGAAGTGTTTAGGTTCTAACTTGTCTCTATCAACAAACTTTCCGTCTTCAAAAATAGCGTAGCAAGCGTGCACGTTAATTTTTTTAGCACCGGGGCATAAAGCCATAACCTTTTCCATATCGGCAATAAGTTCATCGGGGGTTCTTGCTCTACCGGGATAGTTACCCGTAGTTTGAATACCACCTGTCAAAGGACCGTCGTGGTCAAAACCCTTAACGTCATCGCCTTACCAACAGTGAAGCGAAACGGGAACGTTTTTAATCTTTTCAAGTACGGCTTCGGTATCAACGCCAAACTTAGCGTAAACTTCTTTTGCCTCAGCGTATCTATTCATACACATAATATTTATCCTTTAATTTTAGCGTGTGGCTTTTTGTATAAAATTGTTTTAGCATAAACAAATGATTTTAGTCAATGTTTTAAAGTGATAAAAGGGGCAAATTTTTATAGATATATTATTTTGGTGCTAATTTTATAAGTTCTGGCGGTATAAAAAGTTAGAATAAAGTAAACAATAAAAGTATTAAAGGAGGTTTTTTATGGAAAACAACAATATGCTAACCACCAAAGAAGCCACGCTTATTTCCGACCTTTTGACAATGGAAGAAAGTGCGTGCAAGAAAGCAAGACTTTATTCGAGAACGCTAACCGACGTAAAGTTAGCACAAGCAATGGGCAGAGTTGCCGAAAACCACGAAAGGCGTTTTAACGCACTATTAAATTTGTTATAAAAAGGGGGAATTATGGATAACTATAAAGCAGATATCACGCTAAATGAAAAAGACAGTTTGCAAGATATGTTAAACGCTGAAAAGAGTTTAGTAAAAATCTATTCAACGGCAATGACCGAAGGTTGCAGTAAAGGGTTTAGAAACCTAATAAAAGAACATTGGGGCGAATGCGCCCAAGACCAAATGAACGTGTTTTTGCAAATGACTGAACACGGTTATTATCAAGTTGAGTCAGCGCCCGAACAAACCTTAGCAGAGCAAAAGCAAAAGTTTTCAAAAATTTCACATCAACTAAGTTAATTTATGAGTTAAATTAAAAAACAGCCGTTCGGCTGTTTTTTCTATTGTTGTTTTTTAATTTTATGCCTTTTTAATACTTGAAAAACTATAACGGTAAGGGAAATTATTACTATTGAAGCACCGATTAGAACTGCGCAACTTAAAAAGAACTGTTGGGGAAGAATGCGAATAATTTCATCTTGATAATAGTCAAATTGCCAATTGTCTTTTCCAGGGAAGAAAATGTGATGAAAGACGGTAAACGCACTGTCGAATCCAGCGATAAATATTAAAATTGCAATAATCGCAATCACAGTGAAAATGGATATGCAAGATAAGAACGCAACGTGCATATTAAATGGACGGCAAAAAGAGATAAACTTTAATTTGGATAAAATTAAAAGCGATGCAATTATTATTGTTGACGCAATGAGAACGTAAAAGTTTAAGTCGAATAAAATTTTGCAGTCGTAAAAGTGAGCCTTTCCCGCTTGTGAATACTTAAACACGCCCGTTCCAAATTCAAATCCAGGTAAGGTTAAAAAGTTCATAACTTCATCAAAAGCCACTTTAATGGTGGCATAATCATACCCCGTTGACGCAGGGAGATTAAGCGCTTCTATTTGCATATAGTAAAAAAATCTACAATAGATAGGAAGCCCTATTGAAAAAGTTATTATAAAAAAGAAAATTGCAACCCCAAAGAGCGCCGTAAACAGCTTGTTTTTCATATTTTCACCTTTTTTAATTATAACACATTGTATAAGCATTGTCAAAACGCTTGATTTTAACTTTTATTTGAAGTATAATAAAAATATAAATAAAGGTTTTCGGAAAACACTTGTAAAACAACCGATTTAAAGAGATAGAAGTTGCTTTACCAAGTTTTGTAAAGCAACTTTTTTAATGCAAGGTGTATCCAAAGGACAAAATATGAAAAGTTTAACGACGAAGAAAATAGCACGGGCAGGGCTTATCGCAGGCGTGTATACCCTTACCGCAATGATAACTTTCCCTATTTCAAGTGGGGCAATACAACTGCGCTTATCCGAAGCGTTATGCGTGCTTCCTTTTCTTTTTATTGAAGCAGTACCTGCGCTCTTTATAGGTTGTATGCTATCAAATATTATCACGGCGTGCGCCTTTTTGGACGTGATTTTGGGTAGTGTTATAACGCTTGTTTCAGCAATGCTAACTTATTTAACAGGTAAACTAATTAAGAATACGGTATTTAAAATTATAGTTGGCGGACTTTTTCCCGTGCTACTCAATGCGTTTATTTTGCCGATAATTTGGCTTATATACGGCGCACCGCAGTACGCATATATAGTCCAAGTTGCATTTTTGGTCGTTGGTCAAGCGCTTGCAGTGTATGCGGTAGGCACTCCGTTATACTTAGCGCTTAAAAAGCTTCAAGAAAAAAATGATTTTTACAAGTAAAAAGCGGGCAAGATGCCCGCTTTAAAATTAATCAATCGTTCTAAACGGATGATATATCGCCCAGTAGAAAAGCATCCACAAGGCAGAAATTCCGACAAGCGAATAGATTATGCGTGAGATAACCGCTCCACCGCCTGCACCGAAAATGAGTGCAACGATATTGAAGTCGAAAAGTCCCACGAGTAACCATACAAGTGCGCCGATAATTACTAGCGAAAATGCAATTATAGTAGTTATTTTCATAAAAACCCCCTTTATGCTAAGTATTAGCAATAAACGGGGGTTTTATACTTAAATTATTTATATAAGTGCGTTTTCAAGCACAAATTTGTCAAAACTAATAGGTTCAACAAAGTCGCTTTGATTAAAGCGCACGTTATTGTATTTTGCATAGTTAAAAAGGTGAGTTTTAATAAGCACAGGCGTGGCGATATCAAGTGTTTCGCAAATTTCCCTTAAATAGTCGAAAAACTCCGAATAATCAATCGCACCCTCTTTTTCAAACATACATTGGCGCAAAATTTTATCCTTTTTCATAACCTTAGCCCAAATACGAATCATAATTTACCTCACATTTTAAATAATTGTAACACAACTATTAAATAAAAGCAACTTTTGTATTGACAAATTAAATTCAAAATTGTACAATATAATAAAATAGGCGTAAACTATAAGTTTACGGAGGAAGAAAATGGAAAAACTTAAAAACGAATTGATTAAACTTTTGGATGAAAATGCCAGATACACATATAAGCAACTTGCCGCTATGACGGGCGTAACCGAACAGCAAGCGGCTGATGCCGTTCGTGAACTTGAAGCGGACGGGGTAATCGTAAAATATTCTGCGATTATAAACACCGAAGCGATGGAAGACGCTAACAAAAAGGTCAATGCGCTTATCGAAGTTAAAGTTGCACCGCAAAAATTAAAAGGTTTTGATTCTTACGCCGAAGAAATTTATAATTTTAAGGAAGTAAAAAGCCTTTATCTTATGAGCGGGGTGTTCGACCTTGCCGTTTTCGTTGAGGGCGATGCGATAACTGATATAGCCAAGTTCGTCGCCGAAAAACTTAGCGTAATCGACGGTATAACAAGCGTACAAACACACTTTATCTTAAAAAGGTATAAAATTGAAGGACACGTTACTAAACAAAGTAACGAAGGGCAAAGACAAATAATTCAAGCATGAGAGATTTTTTAAGCCATAGGGCAAAGAATATAAAACCGTCGGGTATACGAAAGTTTTTCGATTTAGCGGCTGAACGTGACGACGTGATATCGTTAGGCGTTGGCGAACCCGACTTTATAACTCCGTGGGAAATTAGAGATGCTGGCATACAGTCTATAAAAAGGGGGTACACACAGTACACCGCAAACAAAGGACTTATGGCGCTTCGCACGGAAGTTTCCGAGTATTTAAAGGAAAATTACGACGTGGATTTTTCGGTTGACCAAACCATGATAACGGTTGGGGCGAGCGAAGCAATCGACGTGTTTTTGCGTGCAACTGTAAACGAGGGGGATGAAGTTTTGATTCCCGACCCAAGTTACGTTTCGTATAAGCCGTGCGTAGAACTTAACGGTGGCGTTGCCGTGCCTATTGCTTGCGACGGCAAAAACGGGTTTAGGCTTACCCCAGAGCAACTTGAAAGCGCAATAACAGAAAAGACTAAAATTTTAATATTCCCTTATCCAAACAACCCAACGGGCGGTATTATGGAAAAGGAATATATAGAAAAACTAATTCCCGTAATCTTAAAGCACGACCTTTTGGTAATGTCTGACGAAATTTACGCTGAACTGACTTACGGTCAAAAACACTGCTCTATCGCAAGTTTTTCTGAACTTAAAGGTAGGGTTGCGTTAATAGGCGGATTTTCAAAGGCGTTCGCTATGACAGGTTGGCGTGTTGGGTATGCGTGCGCACCTAAGGAAATACTTGATACTATGCTAAAAATTCATCAGTATTCCATTATTTGTGCGCCCATCTTTTCGCAGTACGCCGCACTTGCAGGGCTTAAACAGGGCAAGACTGACGGATTTAAGGCGGTCAAGGAAATGCGTTCTGAATACGATAAGCGCAGAAAGTTTATGCTTAAAACTTTTACCGAAATGGGCTTGGAGTGCTATGAGCCAAAGGGTTGTTTTTACATATTCCCGTGTGTAAAAAATATGGGGCTTACGGGTGATGAGTTTGCAAGAAAACTTCTTGACAGTAAAAAGGTAGCCGTCGTTCCAGGCGATGCGTTCGGGGAGTTCGGCAAGTATTACGTGCGTTGCTCTTACGCATATTCAATGAAAAACTTACTTGATGCAACAGAAAGGATTGCAGAGTTTGTAAAAGAGCTTAAAAACTAGATTTATAGGGGTTTAATATGGAAAAAATTATAATAGTAGGCGCTGGATTATCAGGCGCAACGATAGCAAGGCTTTTTGCGGATAGTGGTAAAGACGTTGTCGTTATGGATAAAAGAGAAACTATCGGCGGTAACGCTTACGACTGCATTGATAGAAACGGAATAATGATTCAACCTTACGGACCGCACATCTTCCACACTAGCGATAAAGGCGTGTTTGAGTTTTTATCTAAGTTTACCGAATGGGAAAAGTATGAACACAAGGTGCTTGCTAAGGTTAGAAAGGATAAACTTGTTCCCGTACCATTTAACTTAACGTCACTTTTCGACCTTTTCCCCAAGGATAAAGCCGAAAGAATTAAAGAGACGCTTATAAACGAAATAGGGTTAGATAAAAAAGTTCCTATACTTCAACTTAAACAGCACGAAAGCGCTGAAATAAGAAAGTTTGCCGACTTCGTTTACAAAAATATATTCTATATTTACACGATGAAACAGTGGGGATTTAAGCCCGAACAACTTGGCGAAGCGGTTATGAACCGTGTACCCGTTTACGTTTCGTATGAAGACAGATATTTTACCGATACTTATCAGTATATGCCAAAGGACGGATTTACTGAGATGATAAGTAACATTTTGCGCCACCCAAGGATTACCTTAAAACTTGGCACGGACGCTAAAAAGGAATTAACATTATCGGACGGTGAGATTTTCTTTGGCGGAAAACCACTTGACGGAATGCTTATCTATACGGGTTGTGTTGACGAATTGTTTGATTATAAACACGGCGTTCTTCCGTATAGAAGTTTAAAGTTTAAGTTTAAGACAATTAAAAAAGAGTCTTATCAACCGGCGGCGGTTGTAAACTACACAACTTCGCATAAGTACACCAGAATATCAGAATTTACTAAGTTTACTTGTAAGCCACAAGAAAATACGGTTATAGTGAAAGAATATTCAAAATCGTTCAAAAAGGGCAAGGATATCCCTTATTATCCTATTCCTATTGAAAAGAACCACGCACACTATGCAAAATACCAAGAAGAAGCAAAGACGTATAAAAACCTTTATCTTTTAGGTAGACTTGCAAACTACAAGTACATAAATATGGACGTGGCAGTTAGAAACGCAATGACTCTTTTTGAAGAGATTAACGACGTAGCGGATACGCAAGAATAATCTTTTAAGCGCATAAGGATTTTACATAAAGGAAAAAGTAAAGATGGCAAAAGAAAAAGTTAAGATATTCGTATCCTGTCACAAGCCGTTTTTCACGGCGGATAACGAAGTCGTTACGCCAATTCAAGTCGGTACGGTTTTTAAGGAAAAGTTTGACGGAATGCTCCACGATGACGATGGGGATAATATTTCCGAAAAAAACAAAAGGTACTGCGAACTAACCGCTCAGTATTATGCGTGGAAGAACGTAGACGCTGATTATTACGGGTTTATGCATTACAGAAGATATTTATCTTTTGCGGACAAAAAGTTTTTTTGTACACCGTATAAAAATCCTAAGGCAAAAATACTTGACGAAAAAAGTATAAAAAAACTTAAACTTAACGAGCAAAATATTATAGATAAAGTCAGTGGTTACGATGCAATACTACCTAAGAAAATGACGTTTATTCCGGGTAATTATAATTGGTATAAGCGCTCAAAGGGGCATTATATAAGGGACTTGGATTTTTGTTTTGACGTAATAAAAACGGATTATCCTGAAATTTATCCGTTCGCGTTAGAACACAAGCGCAAGCACAAAGCGTATATGTGTAATATGTTCGTGCTTAAAAAAGAATACTTTGATAGGTACTGCAAGTTTCTTTTCGATATTTTAGATAAGCACGAAAAAGAATTCGACTGCTTAGACTACGATACTTATGCGTATAGGGTAAGCGGGTTTTTATCCGAACGACTTTTCGACGTGTTTATGCGTTATCTTATAAAAGTTGAAAAGATTAAAGTCAAAACTGTTCAATGGGTCGCTTATAAAGAAGTGCCTGTTAAAAAATAATAAAACGTACATAAAAAAACGGAACTTTGGTAAAAGTTCCGTTTTTGATTGTTTAATTTATTAAATTTAATTATTCGCTTTTTTCGGCTTCGTTTGCCATTACTTCAAGTGGGGCAAGCGCGGCTTCTGCGGCTAAGCGCTTTGCGTCCGCTTTTTTCTTGATGGTTGCAAAGATAAAGCCGATAATTAAGGTGCTGTAAAAACTTAACACACGCCAAGTTAGCATTGATGGGAAAGCAAGCCCTGCGGCTTGTATTCCTGCGCTGAACAACAAGAAGAACGATAGGTCCGCCGCACCAGAGTTTCCTGGGGTGGGGATAAATGTTATAGATGCGTACAAAATAAAGCAAATTGTAACTACTTGTAGCCATTCTATTATAGGACTAACGTCAGGGTTATGATAGCCAAATGCCTTTAAGCAAAAGTATGCGATTGACGTGCTTGCAAGGTTTTCAATAAAACTTATAAAGAAAGTTGAAAAGAAAACTAACGGATTTGCAGCAATCTTTTTTAAGCAGTGAGAGTTGTGAACAACCGTCTTTATAGTTTTTGCCGTAGTTTCCTTTGGGTTTTTAACAACGCGAAGTTTGCTCCCTAAATTCATTACAACGTGAACCAACTTAGCGCCAACTTTTGGTAGAATTGAGAACAAAACTACGACCGACGGCATTGCTATACAGCATATAAGTCCTATTACAGCAAGCACTTGGAAAACCGCAGGGAAAACACCTGTTATGTGTGCGGGTGTGCCCAAAGTGTTTGCATTAAACAACACTAACGAAATAATGTCTAATATTACGAAAGCGAACTGGTTTAGAAAGAAAGTTGCAATCGGAAGTGAAGCGGCAACGCCACCGTGAACGCCGTGTTTTGAAAGGTGATAGATTTCAAACGGCTGACCACCAACGGCAAGCGGAGTAATGTTGTTGTAGTAAATACCGATAATACCCGTTTCAACACAAGTTCTAAAATGAGCTTTACCCGTTAAGGCTTTACACATTATAGAGAGTTTTGAACCCTTGCAAAGATAGGCAAGAAGCAAACAGAGCATTCCGCATATAAGGAAAGGCCAACCTTGTGCGAATATCGCTAAAAGTTCTTGAATTGACGGAAACCTTTTACCCGAAGCAAAAAAGTCAGTATATGCAGTATAAGCAAGAATGCCAACGACCACTACGATAAACGCAATGGTAACGACGGTTTTAAGCGTCCTTTGGCGATTGCTGATATTTTCTTCCTTTTTAATACCTAGCGCCCTTTCAACCGCCATTTTACTGCGGGTGCCTTTTTGAGACTTCAATTTAACGAAGTCGTTTTTTTCTGACAAAGAAAGTGTTTTAGCGCGTTGCTCTAAATATTCTTGCTCAGAAATTTCCACAACGATAGGCTCGTTGGTTTTTGCGTCAAATTCAATCTTTTTGACGGTAGTTTGGTCTTTATTTTTCTTTTTCATAACTATTGTATTATAGAACAAACAAATTGATTTGTCAACGAAATAAATGATTTTTTATAAATAGGCTTGACATATCAAGCGTTATGTATTAAAATAACTGTGTACATTAGGAGGAGTTTAATTTGAAAATTGCAATGTTTACCGACAGTTTTCTACCTGGGATTGGCGGTACGGAAAACGTCGTATTAAAGCTTGCTCAAATTCTTTCCGAAGAGCACGAAGTTATGGTTTTTGCGCCAAGTTATCATAAACCTTATGAAGAAAAGTTAAATCTTCCGTTTAAGGTCGCAAGAACTTTCAGTATACAAGCAAGCAAAAACGACTTTTGGGCGCACCCCAAACTTACCAAAGGTTTTAGAAAGAAAGTTGACGAATTTTGTCCCGACGTAATACATACGCATACACTTGGAATGATGGCTGACTATGCAAACGCGTACGGTAAAAAGCACAATATCCCTGTAATTTGCACGGTACATACTAAATACGCCTATTGTTATAAGTATGCTGCAAAATTCGATTTTATTGTAAAAATCTTGCTTAACAGAGTAATTAAGCGCGCACAGAATGCCGATTTGGTAACTTCGGTTTCTTATTCGATGATTCCCGAACTTGCTTCTTACGGACTCAATAAGGACGTTACGGTTATTAAAAACGGTATTGATAGACACTGTGATAAAGGCTTTGTTTGTGCAGAAAAGAATGATAAATTCACTATAATTTACGTCGGCACTATTATAGATTATAAAAATTTGGGCTTTTCGCTTAAAGCGCTTGCCCAGTTAAAGAAGAAAACTTCGGACTTTGTTTTTTATATGGTTGGTCGTGGTCCGCACGAAAGAAAGTTCCGCCGTATGATTAAAAAACTTGGATTAACCGACAACGTGGTTATGACGGGTGCTATTACCGATAGGGAAAAACTTTATAAAATTGTAACTTCTGCCGATATATGCTTGTTCACAAGCATATTTGACAACGATAGTCTTGTTTTGTTAGAATGTGCCGATGCTGGTATACCCGTTATGGTTCTTAAAGATACAGGTTCTTCCGAAAGGATTAAAGACGGACACAACGGCTTTATAGTAGAAAACGACGAACGTGCGGTGGCAGATAAACTGTTTGAACTTATGGATAAACGCGATTATTTGCGTGAAATCGGTTCAAACGGCTGTGGAAAACTTGTTTCTTGGAAAGAAGCAGTAAAAGAATACGAAAAAGTTTATCAAGATTTGATAAATAAAACGCAACAACAAGTTGCTGTAACCAAAGAATAAAATAAACGTTATTTCATAAAAGAACCAAAAAACCGCACGAAAGTGCAATATACATAGGGATTTTTAAGCAATAATAAAAGTGTAGCCCACTATACTTCGCAAAATGCGAAATGTAGTGGGCTTTTCATATCCACAAAAAATTAAATCAATATAGTGATATTTTTAGCCTTGTGGCTAAAAGTGATATTGTTTACGCAGTAAACAGTTTAGCCGAGCGAAGCGAACGCCAACTGCGTAAGCAGTTTTATTTTGACTTGCAGTCAAAGTTATATTATATTTGCCACAACTTTCCCGAAAGGGAAAATAAAACTTTGCGTAGCAAAATATCACTGCGTAAGCAATATAACTTGCCGTTAGGCAAATATAGTTGTGGCGTAGCAATAATCCCTATCGCTACGCCACTAAA
>JAGASB010000321.1 GCA_017621955.1 Clostridia bacterium
AACTCAATTAAAAGGCGAAATTCCATAGGAGGACAATAATGGAAGAAACTAAAACTGTTAAAAACGGCACTATGAATACGGCTGAAAACAGTAATATGATGAACGACGGTGATATTTTATCAACCGAACTTTTGACGGCTGTTGCCGACATTATTCTTGAATTTAAAAAGAGCGGTAGTATTAAGATGGGACAACTTTTCGATAGGCTTGAAAAGTTTGAAACCACCCCAAATCAGCTTGAAGAAATTTACAAGATGTTCGACAACCAAGGCGTGCAAATTATTGATGAATACGAAAGAGATAAGGATTTGTTCGACCAACTCTTAAAAGAAATCAGTATGGACGACCCCGTTAAGATGTATCTTAAAGATATCGGTAAAGTTCCACTTTTACAACCTGATGAAGAGACCGAACTTGCTAAGCGTATGATGGACGGCGATGAACTTGCAAAAAGACTTTTGTCAGAAGCAAACTTACGCCTTGTTGTCTCAATCGCAAAAAGATATATGGGGCGTGGTATGCAGTTCCTTGACCTTATTCAAGAAGGTAACCTTGGTCTTATGAAAGCGGTTGAAAAATTCGATTACCAAAAGGGATTTAAGTTCTCAACCTATGCAACGTGGTGGATTAGACAGGCTATTACCCGTGCTATTGCCGACCAAGCAAGGACTATTCGTATTCCCGTGCACATGGTTGAAACAATTAATAAACTTATTAGGGTTTCAAGACGACTTCTTCAAGAACTTGGTAGAGAACCACAGCCCGAAGAAATTGCTGCCGAGATGGGCATAAGCGAAGAAAGGGTAAGGGAAATTCAAAAAATTGCTCAGGACCCCGTTTCTTTGGAAACGCCTATCGGTGAAGAAGAAGACAGCCACCTTTCAGACTTTATTGAAGATGAAAAGAGCGCTGCCCCCACCGATGCCGTTTCATACAATATGCTTAAAGAACAACTTATCGGTATACTTGATACACTTACCCCTCGTGAAGAAAAAGTTTTGCGTTTGCGTTACGGTCTTGACGACGGTAAACCTAGAACGCTTGAAGAAGTTGGTAAAGAATTTAACGTTACCCGTGAACGTATTCGTCAGATAGAAGCAAAGGCGCTTCGCAAATTGCGCCATCCAAGTAGGTCTAAAAAACTTAAAGAATATATCGGCAAACAATAATGACGGACAGGCTTACTAAAATATTCAACCGCCTTCCAAAGTGTAAAGTGTTTGCAGACGTTGGTTGTGACCACGGTTATATAGCAAAGGCGATGGTTGACAGCGGAAAATGCCAAAGGGCGATAATTTCCGATATAAGTGCAAAATGTCTTGATAAAGCCGTGCAACTTTTAAGCGAAGAAATTGCTTCGGGAGTGGTGACGGCGGTTGTTTCGGACGGGTTTGACGGCGTTTTAGGGTGTGATTTAGCACTTATTGCAGGTATGGGCGGTGAAGAGATTTGCTCTATAATATCTAAGGCAAGTTCGCTTCCTGAAAAATTACTACTTCAACCTATGAAAAACTGCGACAAAGTGCGTGTAACGGTTGTGGAAAAGGGATATAAAATTATATCCGATAGCGTCTTTTTTAGTGCGGGTAAGTTTTACGACCTTATTTCACTTGAAAAAGGGTGCGATAACTTAACGCAAGAAGAAATTGAGTTTGGGCGTGACAACGTTAATACACCGAACGAGGATTTTATAAAGATGATAAAAATCCGCATAGAAAAGCTTGAAAACTTTTTATCTAATGATGAAATTAGCGATAGTACCCGTCAAGAAATGACAAGAGAACTTATAAAGTTGAAAAAATATGTGTAAATTAAATGAATTGATGCAAGTTATCGAACAGATTGCTCCGCTTTCTTTAAGTTATAAAATGATTGAAGCGGGAAGTTATGATAACAGCGGAATTATAATTGAAAGTAGCGAAAATGCAAACGGCGTTTTATTTTCGCTTGACCTAACCGAAAGTGTGGTTGAAAGGGCAAAAGAACTTAACTGTGATACGATTATAACTCACCACCCTGCAATATATAGCCCTATAAAGAGTTTAAGTATAAACGGTGATACAGCGTCGCTATTAAAGGCGATTAGGTATAATATAAACGTTGTTTCTATGCACTTAAACCTTGATATTGCAGAATGGGGTATAGATTATTGTTTAGCACAAGGTCTTGGAGCGAAAGACTGTGAAATTATTGAACTTATTACCGAAAAAAATGGATACGGCAGAGTTTTTAGCGTGCCGATGACCGAAATTGAAACTTTTGTTCAAAGTATAAATAACAATTTTGGCACGGAAAAAACACTGTTCTATGGTAATAATGCAGTGCAAAAAGTAGCATCTTTTTGCGGTAGCGGTGCACACAGTGCAATTAGTGCGGTAAGTAACGGCTTAAACGTTGACACTATCGTAACGTCAGACTTAGCGCATCACGAAATTAAAGAACTGATAGAGCGTGGTAAAAACGTTGTTGTTTTACCGCACTACGTTAGTGAACAATACGGATTTAATAAATTTTTTGAGCTTGCTACTGAAAAATTACAGGGCAAAGCAAAAACGTTTTATTTTATTGATAAAAGATTTATGTAAAGGAGAACTGATATGATACAGGAATTATTGGCTTATCAGACGGCGGACGCTAAACTTAGGGAAATTGAAAAGAAGCTTGGCGGAAGTGAAGAAAAGAAAAAGGCTATGAACGCTAAGAAATACCTTGAAGGCGTTGAAGAAAACGTGAACAAACTTGACGTTCGTGCAGCAGAACTTTCAGCAGCTTACGAAAAGGCTACCGAAGAGCAACTTAAATTAAAAGAACAAGAAAGTGCTATTACCGATGCGCTTGATACGGCTGCCGATGAAAAGGAAGTGGCGTATTTAATTAAAAAGGCCGAAGAGCTTATTGTAAAAATAAAGGCGCTTGGAAGCAAAGCAAGTCAAATTTTAGATGAAATTCAATCGGTTATTAAAGAGTATTCAACTATAAAGAAAACTACTCAGGCGGCACAAATTCAGTACAAGGAAAACGCTGCGAAGTATAACGAACTTAAAGA
>JAGASB010000322.1 GCA_017621955.1 Clostridia bacterium
AGGTGAATTTGCAATGTCGCCGTCAAAAGCCGTTGCAATTTTCATCTTAGAGCCACGATAAGCGTAGTCTATTGCGCCAACCGATTGAATTTCATTACACATTCTTACGCACTTACCGCAAAGAATACATTTACCCGGTTCTCTAATAATGCTATATGAAGAACCATCTGGACTCAAAGTACAAGCGTTATTTGGGAAACGAACGCCTTCAATATTGAACTTATAAGCAAACTCTTGAAGTCTACACTTACCGCTCATGTGGCAAGTAGTACAGTCTCTACAATGGTTTGCAAGTAAAAGTTCAAGAATCATTTTTCTGTACTTACGAAGTTTAGCGGTGTTGGTTTTAATAACCATACCGTCACGGGGTTTGCAAGAACAAGAAGCGTCAAGCCTGCCCCTTTCATCTTCAAACATACACATTCTGCACGCACCGTAGATTGAAAGTTCGGGGTCGTAACAGAACGCAGGGATTTCGATACCTGCCTTTCTAGCAAGTTCTAAAATATTCTTTTCGCCTTCTATTTGCACCTTAATGCCATCAATAGTCATAAATGCACTCATAATTAAACCTCCTTAATAGCCTTAAACGCACAGTTAGAAATACAAGCGCCACACTTAATACACTTGCTTTGGTCGATTACGAAAGGCTTTTTAATTTCGCCCGAAATTGCATTTACGGGACAGTTTCTAGCACACTTAGAGCAACCCTTACAAAGTTCGGAGTCAATAACTATTGTTTTAAGTTTTTGACAAGCGCCTGCGGGGCACTTCTTGTCGTAGATGTGTGCTCTATATTCGTCTTCAAAATATTTTATGGTTGAAAGTACAGGACCTGCCGCCGTTTTACCAAGACCACAAAGTGCAGTCTTAGAAATCGTTTCGCCAAGTTCTTTCAATATTTCAATATCGCCGTCTTGACCTTGGCCCTCAACGATACGGTTGAGTATTTCAAGCATACGCTTAGTACCTTCACGGCAAGGTACGCACTTACCACAAGATTCCCTTTGAGTAAAGTCCATAAAGAAGCGTGCAACTTCGACCATACACGTTTTCTTATCCATAACAACAAGACCGCCAGAACCGATAATTGCGCCAACCTTTGAGAGCGAATCAAAGTCGAGCGGTAAGTCAAAGTGTTCTTCGGTTAAGCAACCGCCTGACGGACCACCGATTTGAACGGCTTTAAATTCACCGCCGTCACGAACACCACCACCGATATCGAAAATGATTTCTTTAAGCGTAGTTCCCATAGGAACTTCAATAAGACCTGCGTTTTGGATATTACCAGTAAGTGCAAAAGTCTTAGTACCCGTACTTGTTTCAGTACCGATTTTTTTATACCATTCCGCACCATTATTAATAATGGTAGAAACGTTTGCGTAAGTTTCAACGTTATTTAGTACTGTCGGTTTTTCAAACAAACCGTTTTCAACCGTGCGTGGCGGTTTAGTTCTAGGCATACCACGTTTACCTTCGATAGATGCGGTAAGTGCTGAACCTTCACCACAAACGAACGCACCTGCACCACGGTTGATGTGCATATTAAATGAGAAACCCGTTCCTAAAATATTGTCGCCCAAAAGTCCTAATTCGGTCGCTTGCTTGATAGCAAGGTTAAGTCTTGCAACTGCCTTGGGGTATTCTGCACGAACGTAAATATAACCGTCGTTAGCACCACAAGCAAGACCTGCGATAATCATACCTTCAATCATACGGTGTGGATCGTCTTCCATAACCGACCTATCCATAAACGCACCGGGGTCGCCTTCGTCACCGTTACAAACAACGTATTTGGGGAAGTTTTTCTGGCTTGCAACTTGCGACCACTTTCTACCTGCGGGGAAACCGCCGCCGCCACGACCACGAAGACCAGAGTCGCTAATTTCTTTAACGATATCTTCGGGCTTCATATCGAAGAGCGCTTTTTCAAGTGCAGAATAACCGCCCATACCCAAGTATTCTTCAATAGAAGTAGCGTCGATTTTATCGCAGTTATCCAAAATCATTCTAGTCTGCTTTTTATAGAAAGGTATTTCTTTCTGTTCAACGTAAACCTTGCCGTCTTGCGTATAGCAAAGTCTATCAACGCTTTGACCGTTTATTATGGTTTTATCAATAATTTCTTCACAGTCTTCTACTTTAACTTTAACGTAAAGCCAACCTTGTGGTTCAATTCTAACAAGCGGGCCAACTTCACAAAAACCGTGGCAACCACTCTGTTTAAGTCTTACCGAATCACCGTGTGGTTCTTTTTGAAGTTCCAAAGAAAAATCAAGACCCTTTGCCTTCATAATTTCAGCAAACTTGTCATAGATTTTAAGCGCACCCTTAGAAACGCAACCTGCACCTGCGCAAATTATAATTCTTTTCTTTTCCGCTATCATTCTTTCAGAAGCGGATTTTCTTAATTCTTGTAGTTGTTCTCTATTCTTTAACATTAGCCGTTCTCCTTTAACGATTTAACCAAAGCAACCGCCGATTCGGGTGTCATGGTCGGATAAATTTCATCATTTAAGGTTATTGCGGGCGCAGATGAACAAGCACCTAAGCACGCAACCGTTTCAACGGTAAACATAAGGTCGTCCGTAGTTTTTTTCTGTTCTGAAAGTCCAAGTTCTTTTCTTAAAGCTTCCAAAATAGGTATTGAGTGACGAACGTGGCAAGCAGTGCCATCGCAAACCTTAATAACGTATTTGCCTTTCTGTTCTAACGAAAAGTTTTCATAGAAAGTTGCTACGCCGAAAATCTTAGCTTCGCTAATGCCTAACTTTTCCGCAAGGTACGGAAATACTTCTTTGGGTAAATACCTGTAATGTTCTTGCGCCGACTGCAAAATGGCGATTAAAGATTTTTCTTCTTTGCCGAATTGTTCCATTGCACGGTCAAGTACGGTGTAATCAAACATTATTTTTTCCCTCCATTGTGTTTAGTATTTATGTTTGTTTATATAGTCAGTTAAACCGCCCGATACTAAACCGGACGGCTTAAACTTAAAATTATTTTGACAAATATTCGTCGATTGCTTTGGCAGCAGTTTTACCTGCACCCATTGCTAAAATAACGGTTGCAGCACCCGTAACAGCGTCGCCACCTGCGTATACTGCTTGAACGGACGTTGCGCCGAATTCATCGGTAATGATACCGCCGTGCTTGTTAACGTCCAAACCGTCGGTAGTCGCTTTGATAAGCGGGTTAGGTGAAGTGCCAAGCGCCATAATTACTACGTCTGCTTCGATGTCGAAGTCACTGCCCTCAACAGCAACGGGACGACGTCTACCAGAAGCGTCGGGTTCACCAAGTTCCATCTTGATACAAGTGCAAGAATTTACCCAACCTTTATCGTCGCCGTTAATTTTAACGGGATTTGTTAAAAGGTCGAATATAATGCCTTCTTCCATAGCGTGTTCAACTTCTTCCTTTCTTGCAGGAAGTTCATCTAACGTTCTTCTGTAAACGATATGAACGTCCCCACCCAAACGCTTAGCGCATCTTGCAGCGTCCATTGCAACGTTACCGCCACCAACGACTACTACTTTCGTGCCGTGCTTAATAGGTGTGGTTGAATCGGGCTTATATGCTTTCATAAGGTTGATACGGGTTAAGAATTCGTTTGCGGAATATACGCCGTTAAGGTTTTCACCAGGGATATCCATAAACTTAGGTAGTCCTGCACCCGAACCGATAAATACAGCCTTAAAGTCGTATTCTTTAATGAGTTCTTCGATTGAGATTACCTTGCCGATAACCATATTCGTTTCGATTTTAACGCCTAAATCTTTAAGCGTGTCGATTTCCTTTTGAACGATTGTCTTAGGAAGCCTAAATTCAGGAATACCGTAAACAAGCACGCCACCTGCTAAGTGGAAAGCTTCAAAAACGGTAACTTCGTAACCCTTTTTAGCAAGGTCGCCCGCACAAGTAAGTCCAGACGGACCACTGCCGATAACTGCAACTTTAATTCCGTTAGACTCAGGTTTAACGGGTTTTTCAGTGCAGTTTGCATTGTAATAGTCTGCAACAAACCTTTCAAGTCTACCGATACCAACGGGTTCGCCCTTGATACCACGGATACAGTACTTTTCACACTGTGATTCTTGCGGACAAACACGACCGCACACTGCGGGAAGTGAAGAAGATTGAGCGATTATTTGGTACGCACCTTCAAAATCTTTTTCACGGATTTTTGCGATAAATTCTGGGATATGCACCATAACGGGACAGCCGTTTACGCAAGGCTTATTTTTACAGTTAAGGCATCTTTCCGCTTCGTCAACTGCTTGTTCAGCGGTATATCCCAAAGCAACTTCGTCAAAGTTTTTATTTCTAACGTCTGCATCTTGATGAGGCATCGGATTCTTTTTTAACGACATATTAGGCATAATTATTTAACCTCCTTTTTGAATAGGTTACAAGTTTCTTCATACTTGTGTCTTTCCCATTCTTTATAACTTGCGCCACGCTTCATTGCTTCGTCAAAGTCAACTTCGTGTCCGTCAAATTCAGGACCGTCTACGCAAGCAAACTTAGTCTTTCCGCCAACGGTAAGACGGCAACCACCGCACATTCCCGTTCCGTCAATCATAATCGGGTTCATACTTACGATAGTCTTAATACCGTATTCTTTGGTAAGTTTGCAAACGAACTTCATCATAATAACAGGTCCGATTGCGATAACTTCATCGTAGTTTTCACCGCTTTCAATAAGGTTTTTAAGCGCATCGGTAACAAGTCCTTTCGTGCCGGCAGTACCGTCGTCACTCATAAGAACGTACTTATCGCTAACAGCTTTAAATTCGTCTTCCAAAATAACAAGGTCCTTACACCTAAACCCAACGATAGAGTGAACTTCTGCACCTTCTTCGTGTAATTTTTTTGCAACGGGGTAAGCGATTGCACAGCCTACGCCACCGCCAACTACTGCAACTTTTTTAAGACCTTTGGTATGAGTTGCATTTCCTAACGGACCAACGAAGTCTGCAACGCAGTCGCCAACGTTT
Organism: Clostridia bacterium; assembly: GCA_017621955.1. The sequence continues at coordinate 5,001 of JAGASB010000322.1, forward strand.
AGTTGGTTAAGCGTGTACGTCGTTGCACCGACGATTTGGAAAATAACAGCAACAGTTCCCTTTTCCCTATCATAATCGGCAACGGTAAGCGGAATTCTTTCACCGTCTTGGGTTGCCCTGATGATTACAAATTGACCAGCCTCTGCTTTTTTAGCAACGTAAGGCGCATAAACGTCAATTCTTGTAACTGTGGGGTTAAGCACTTTCTTGTCAACAATTTTGAACATATACTCTCCTTTTCGTGATAATAGGCGGTTTGCAATCAACAGCTAAACCGCCATATATAATGTATAAAATTATTTAGTAAGTTTATTCTATCACATTTGAGCGTACTTTTCAACTTTTTTTTGCATTTTTTAAATAATAAATATAGTAATTTATAGAAAACAAAAAATACCCAACTATTTTGTCGGGTATTTTGATTTGTTTTTAATAATATTTTGAATTTGAGATAATTATTCTCTATGTTTTATCCTGGTTGAATTTTAAGGGGTTAGAAACGAGTTGCAGTAGGCTCGCGACGGGTTTTGGGTGAGATTGACCCTACCCAAGTGATATTTTAAGGGATTAGAAACGAGCAGTTCAAGGCTCGCCCAAGCAAAAGGACGAAATTGACCGTCTGGTCATTGAGGTCTTTTGCGAAGGGCAGTAACGCAGAAATGCTAAGTTTATAATACCTTAAAAAAGGGGTTAGAAACGAGTTGCAGTAGGCTCGCTACGGGTTTTGGGTGAAATTGGCCCTACCCAAGTGATATTTTAAGTGTTTAGAAACGAGCAGTTCAAGGCTCGACCAAGCAAAAGGACGAAATTGACCGTCTGGTCATTGAGGTCTTTTGCGAAGGGCAGTAACGCAGAAATGCGAAGTTTATAAGCACTTAAAATTAGTATTTTACGCTATATAAGATGTCCTCATAAGTTGGGAAGGTTACAAAATCCTTGCCGATTAAAAGTTCCATTTCATCAGCACAAGACCTTACGGACTGCATATCTTTAAGCAGTGTCTTTTTACAGAATCTTGCTTTGGTTAGATTATCCCAACCCTTTTTATATTTTGCAGTGTCTTCAATAAGTTTACTTAAATTATCGTTAAATTTGCCAGAAAGTTCAGCAATGCGTGAAACAACGCCTTCTTCAAGTGCGCAAGAATAGTTTTTAGCGTACTCTTTTTTAAGGTTAAGTTCTTTAAGCAAGAAACTTTGATAGCCAATAACTGCGGGAACAATTTGTTTTCGTGCAATGTCTATCGCCGTAAGTGCTTCGATATGAACTATGTTTGAATAGTTTTCAAGCAAAATTTCCATTCTTGAATGAATTTCGCTTGCTGATAGCACCTTATGTCTTTTAAACAACTCAACGTTCTTTTGTTGTGTATAAAGTGGAAGAGCGTCAACGGTAGATTTAAGATTTAATAGTCCACGTTTCTTTGCTTCCCTTTCCCACTCTTTTGAGTAGTTGTTACCGCTAAATAGTATACGTTTATGGTTTTTAATGGTTTGTTTAATAAGCGTATCTAACGAAGCGTTGAAGTCCTTTGCATTTTCAAGAACGTCTGCAAAGTTTTTAAGTTCGTCCGCAACGATAGTGTTTATAATAAAGTTTGGGCAAGCGATATTGGTTGAAGAACCGACCATACGGAACTCAAATTTATTACCCGTAAACGCAAACGGAGAAGTTCTGTTTCTGTCAGTAGAATCCTTTGGAATAGGTGGAAGCACTGACACGCCGATTTTAAGCTCGGTTTTCTTTTTAGCGCTAAATTTTTCACCGCTTTCAATAGCCGATAAAATAGCTTCAAGTTCTTCGCCAAGGTAAATTGAAATTATTGCCGGCGGTGCTTCGTCAGCGCCTAAACGGTGGTCGTTTCCAGCAGAAGCAACGCTTATGCGCAACAAATCTTGGTGATTATCAACCGCTTTAATAACTGCAAGCAAGAAAAGTAAAAACTGAGCGTTATCAATAGGTGTTGCGCCTGGGTCAAGCAAGCTTTCACCCGTGTCGGTACTGATTGCCCAGTTATCGTGCTTACCACTACCATTGACAGAAGCAAAGG
>JAGASB010000323.1 GCA_017621955.1 Clostridia bacterium
GTAGTTCAAGTTCACGGAGGCGCACCCATTGTTTACCTTTTGTAACGCCCGCTTTATTGCCTGTAACTGCCTTTTTACCGCCACAGAGTGCGTTTATTATGGTGGATTTGCCCGTGTTTGGTATTCCTGCCACCATTATCCTTATAGGCTTAAAAACGCCCTTTTCTTTGTTTTTATCAAGTTTTTCTTTTAGCAATGCAAAAAGTTTATTATAAAGTAAGTCCACCGCACGCTTATCCATTGCACTAACGGCAACAATTTCCTTACCGTCGGCAGTAAATTCCGCAACCGTACGCTTAATATCGTTACTTTCTATAAGGTCGCTTTTATTTAAAACGTACAAAACTTTTTTATTTATAAACAGTTTGTTAAGTTTATTATTTAGCGATGCCCTAGGCGCACGAGCGTCAAGAACAATCATTACACCGTCAACCGATTTAAGATTTTCTTCCATCATACGCATCGCAGCAGTCATGTGTCCTGGAAACCATTGTAAATGTTGCATTTACTTATCCCCCTTATTCAGTAAGTCGGGACGGTTTTTAGCCGTTATTTCCATTGACTTTTGCTGTCGCCATTTTTCCACGTTCCCGTGATGACCGCTAGTTAAAACTTCGGGAACTTTTAATCCCCTAAACTCTTGCGGACGGGTATAGTGCGGATATTCAAGCATACCGCTAGCAAAACTTTCTTGATTTAGCGATTCACCGTTTATTACTCCGTCAACGTATCTTGCAACAGCGTCAACCACTGCCATTGCAGGTATTTCACCACCTGTCAAAACAAAGTCGCCGATTGATAGTTCTTCGTCAATAAATAGGTCTATGACACGTTGGTCAACGCCTTCATAGTGTCCACACAATAGCAAAATGTTATCAAGTTTTCCGTACTCTAAAACGATTTCTTGATTAAAAGTTCTGCCCTTTGGTGAAAGGTAAATACGCCTTGCCTTATGGTCGGGGTCAACTGCCTCAATAGCGCTTGCTATGGGCTGAGGCATCATTACCATGCCTGCACCACCGCCAAAAGGCGTGTCATCACACTTTTTGTGTTTATCCAACGTATAGTCACGAATATCGGTAATATTTATTTCAAGTTTACCGCCATCGACAGCCCTACCGATAATGCTAGTTTTAAGCGGTGCGAACATTTCCGGAAAAAGCGTCAAGATGTCAATCTTCATAACACGACACCTCTTTTAACCGTTTTTCGTATACGGTTACGGTTTTTTCTGACACATCTACGTTTACAATCATATCTTTTAAGAAAGGAAAACGCATAATTTTTCCGTCAACACATTTTACCGTAAACACGTCCGTGCGTGCACTAAACACGTCTATAATTTCACCGACAGTTTCACCTAAATCGGTTTTTAGGGCGCAACCTATAATATCGACAATAAAGTATCTACCTTGTTCTAGTGGAACTGCGTTCTCACGAGTTACATACAAAAACTTACCACGGAAAGTTTCCGCAGTATTTCTGTCGGGTATGCCCGATAAACTTAAAAAAACACTACCACCGCCAACAACGGCGTTTAATACCTTATAAGTTTTGTCTTCTATTATTACTTCTTTTAGTTTCTTAAAACGGTTTATATCGTCGGTAAAGGGTTGAACCTTTACTTCGCCCTTTATTCCTTGCGGTTTAACGATTACGCCTATTTTTAAATTTTCTTGCATTTTTAATAAAGTTAGAAAAACGGGGAAATTATTCCTTTTCCCCGCGTTCCACAATTTCAATGTTGTATTTTTTGTTTTCTTTAAGCGAACCTGCACGAACAAGTGTACGGAGCGCCTTGGCAATCTTACCTTGACGACCGATTACTTTGCCCATATCGCTTGCGGAAAGGGTAACCGTTACGGAAACGTTTTTGCCTTCTTCAACGACGTCGTATTCAACTTCGTCAGGCTTTTCCGCAAAACGTGCTACCACATATTTAATGAGTTCTATCATATCCGCTCCTTACAAACAAATTATTTGCTTGATTTGCGAACTTTGGTTTTTGCAGGTGAAAGTTTGGTGGGCTTCGGAATAACACCCTTGTTTACTAAGATGTTCTTAACGGTGTCGGTGGGTTGAACGCCCTTTGCGAGCCAATCTTTTGCCTTTGCTTCGTCGATTACGATTTCAGCGGGGTTTGCGGTGGGGTTGTAGTGACCTACTTTGTCAATATATGCTCCATCGCGTGCGTTTCTGCTGTCCGTAATTACAATACGGTAGAAGGGTGATTTTTTGTCGCCCATTCTGGTCAATCTCATTTTTACTGCCATTTTTGTTTCTCCTTAAATGTATATAAATTTTTATTTTTTACTTTATTAAAAACCCCTAAACATACGATTGTTTTTCATTTGTTTCATCATAAGTTTAGTTTGTTCAAACTGCTTTAATACACGGTTTACTTCTTGAACGCTTGTTCCACTGCCCTTTGCTATCCTATTCTTTCTTGAAGAATTGATTATGGACGGATTTTCACGTTCTTTCATCGTCATTGACTGAATAACGGCTTTCATCGTTATCATTTTCTTTTCGTCAATGTCTTCTTCTCTAATCTTAAATTTACCGCCCATTCCCGGAAGCATTGCAAGTACGTCTTTTATTCCGCCCATCTTTTTCATTGCGTCGAACTGAACTAAAAAGTCGTCAAGAGTGAAAGTGTTTTTTCTGAACTTTTCTTCCATCTTCTTCGCTTGCTCTTCGGTAACAGCTTCTTGCGCCTTTTCAATAAGCGACAAAACGTCACCCATTCCAAGAATACGGTTTGCCATACGGTCGGGATAGAACGGCTCTAAATCGCCAAGCTTTTCACCAACCGAACAAAACTTAATAGGCTTACCCGTTACGGCTTTCATTGAAAGCGTTGCACCGCCCCTTGTGTCGCCGTCAAGTTTGGTAAGTACAAGCCCCGTAACTTCAAGGCGTTTATTGAACGTATCTGCAACTTCAACCGCCACTTGCCCTGTCATTGAGTCGACAACAAGTAGTATTTCTGACGGATTGACTTCGGCTTTAATGTTTTCAAGCTCTTTCATCAAATCTTCATCAATTTGAAGTCTACCAGCGGTATCTATTATAACCGTGTCAAACCCAAAAGATTTTGCGTGTGCCACGCCTTCTTTTGCAATTTTAACAGGGTTTCCTTGACCTTTTTCAAAAACAGGACAATCTGCTTTTTGACCAACCACTTTTAGTTGGTTTATCGCTGCTGGACGGTACACGTCACACGCAACAAGAAGCGGTTTTTTGCCTTGTTTTTTAAGTAGCATTGCAAGTTTACCAACAAGCGTTGTCTTACCCGCACCTTGAAGCCCTGCCATCATTATTACCGTTGGCGGTGCGTCTGATACAGCAAGTTTACTGTTTGCGCTACCCATAAGTTCAATGAGTTCTTCATTGACTATTTTTATAACTTGTTGAGTTGGACTTAAACTCTTTAAGATTTCTTGCCCTACGGCACGTTCACTAACACGAGCAACGAAAGACTTTACAACCGAAATGTTTACGTCCGCTTCAAGCAGTGCAATACGCACTTCACGCATAGCCGTCTTTATTTCAAGTTCGGTAAGTCTGCCGTGCTTTGTAAGCTTACTGAATATGTGATTGAGTTTTTCACTTAATCCTGAAAACAGTGCCATTATCTACCTATAATTTCCAAAATATTTTGCGCCGACGCTTTGTCAGTTTGCATAAGCTTTTCAGCTAACGCTTTTAACTTTAACGTCTTTTCAAAAAGTTTAAGTTCATTTTCGTATTCGTCAAGCTTTTCTTTTACCTTTTTAACCGCAGCGTATACGCTTTGGCGTGTACTACCCGACGGCTCTGCAATCTCCGACAAAGACAAGTCGTATAAGTAATGCGACGAAAACGTTTCACGCTGTCTTTCAGTTAAAAGTGAACCGTATAGTTCAAAAAGTTCAACGTATCTAAAATCTTTTTCCATAATAAATCAAAAAGGTGTAAAATAAATTTACTTTACACCTTGATATTATACACATTGACATCTACACTGTCAAGCATTTTTACTTGACAATTTAAAAATTAATATTTTTCTACGATTTTAAGCATTTCGGGATATACTTTTTCCATATCTTCAATTAGTTTAAACTGCGTTCTTGCACGGTCAAGATTATGTCCGTCACGCTTTACCCTAAAATATATATCGCCGTCAAGATAGTCTGCTAAAAAGCGCATTCCACACTCGTAAGTCATAAGTATAGCACCGAATGCTAAATTTTCTTTTTCTATCGGCGTAATGCTTTGACCTAACGCCAAAAGGTAACCTTTAACGTACTGCTCAAATAAATTGATATCAAAATTTACTTTGGTTAAGTCCTTTTCATCTTCTGCCGCAGGGTTACAGCCAAAGCGGATACTATCGCCAAAATCGTAACAAATACTACCTGGCATTATGGTGTCAAGGTCGATTACTGCAACAGGCTCACCCGTTTTAACGCCCAACATAACGTTGTTTAGTTTTGTATCGTTATGGGTTACCTTTGTCGGCATCTTTCCGCTTTTTAATAGGTCTACTATTTTATTGCAATAGTCTTTTCTATCAAGGACAAATTTTATTTCTTTTTTTACTGATTTTGCCCTATCAAA
>JAGASB010000324.1 GCA_017621955.1 Clostridia bacterium
GAAACACCATCCCTTTCTTTTGCAGGGCAGCTACGGCGGTGTTGATAGTTTACTTGGGAATAGACCACTCGCTGCACAGGTCATACTGAGAGCACGGCGCCTCTGCGTCCAGCAGCGTATACAGTACCCCAAGTGAGCTATTTTATTTACCACTTCGGGCGGAGTAAAAACTTCATCGTTGGATAAATTGGCAAGGCACGATAATACGTCGGGCGTATGCAAGGTTTTATTTTTATTTATCCTATCAAAAAAAGATTCAGTCATTTTCGTTTATCCTCCTATATGGTAATTGCGGATATTCCTTTATCGGTTTTGCGATATATTCGCCCGTAACGGGGTTGAGTGTAAGATATTTGTAAATATCGTCCTCGTCGTCAAACAATGATTTCTGTTTTTTCTCTTGCGGTTTTTCGCCAACTTTTAGCAATACGTCAAGGCGAAAATCACGGCGTTTTAGGTTTGTACCACCAACAACGCTCCATTCAGGGAAAATAATAGGCGTATCGGTGTCTTGTTGGTTTTCGTCCACACACATAAGCGTTAAAGCGTTTCCGCAAAGGATATTTTTGCTTAGGATATACTTAACGGCTTCGCGCGTTTGCTCGTTTACTTCCTTTTTGCAAATTGCTTTATATTCTTTGTCCCAAATAGAGAAAAGGCGATTTCTGCATTCCATAACGTTGTCTTGCATAATGTCCACGCCGTAAATACTCGTTATCGCAAAAACGGAAAAGCGTTCGTAGTCATAGGTACTACGCTTATATTTTTTCTTTACGCTATCAAGTTTACGGGTTAAAATTTCGGCAAGGAAATTCCCGTCGCCACAGGCGGGCTCGAGAAAACGCTTGCTGTAATCTTCACACATATTTTGAACAAGGTCGCACATTGCTTTCACTTCACGTTCGGCGGTAAAAACTTCGCCGTGTTCGGCAACCCTTTCTTTTGATTTTGTTTGACTTTTTGCCATAGTTAGCCTTTATTTTCGGTGTATTTTTCACTATGAAAAAGTGCGTGGATTAAAATAATCCACGCACAAAAGTAACTATATGAAAGATAAATGAGCATCAAATATTACGCAAATGTAAATTACTAAAAATGATTTGCCGTTAGCCATACCAATACGGCTTGATTTTTCTTACGTTTTTTGATATAATATATAAACTAAGAAAAATAACTGTGCACCGATTATTTTAATTGATGCACAGTTATTTTTTTATAAAAGTTTCCCTAAACGATTCATCATATCGGCTTTATGTTCAAGCATAGAGTGCGCATAACGGTTAAGTGTAATAGTGGCGTTTTTATGACCAAGCAGTTCCGACAACGTTTTCACGTCCATACCGCACTCTAACGCACGAGTTGCAAAGGTGTGGCGGAGCGAGTGAAAACCTTTATGCGGAATATTTAATTTTTTGAGCAACAACTCAAACGTTCGCTGATAAGAGCGCACGAAAACGGGCTTTTCGCCGTCGGCTATTATATAATCGCAAGTGGAACGTTTTTTAATGCTTTTAAGTAACGGCAAAATTTGTTTCGGCAAAGGGATTATACGCCGAGAATGAATGGTCTTGGGACTATCCATTATTCGCGAGTGTATTCCGTTTATTGTTCCATCGTGGCAAGTTTTCGCTACAACAAGCAATC
>JAGASB010000325.1 GCA_017621955.1 Clostridia bacterium
GATAGCGTTTTATATAAGGCGTGGTTAGTGCCTTGCATAGCACCGTCCTTACTTATATCCGTACATATAATGGTTTTAACACCCAAATCTTGCATGCTTTTGCAAAAGGATATTCCTTCAAGATGTGATTTTTCCGTCCAACCTTTTATGGCAACGTAGCCGTCCTTAATATCAACGCCAACTGCAATCTTATCACCAAAGTTTTCAACTGCCGACCTTAAAAAATTTGGGTCGGTAACTGCGGAAGTGCCTAAAATTACACGATTTACGCCGGCTTGAACGTATTTTTCTATTACGTCAAGGCTTCTAATACCACCACCCACTTCAACGAACGCATCGGTAGATAGAACAAGTTTTTTTATTGTTTCAAGGTTAGGCGTTCCACCTGTTTTAGCGCCTTCTAAATCAACGACGTGCATATAATTTGCACCTTGGCTGTAAAAGTCTAACGCAATTTGTTCGGGTTTATCGCTATAAACCGTCATTTGATTATAGTCGCCCTTAAAAAGTCTTACGGCTTTGCCGTTATATAAATCTATTGCGGGAAAAATTTTCATAAAGCCACCTTAAAGTTCGCAAAAAGCCTTTAATATTTTTAGTCCCACGTCCCCACTCTTTTCGGGGTGGAACTGACAGCCGTAAACGTTACCGCTTTGAACGGCGGCGGTGATATGAGCACCGTATTCTGCCGTCGCAATCACGCTTTCATCGCAGTTAGCACCGTAATACGAATGCACAAAATACACAAAGTCACCGTCTTTTAAGTACTTAAAGATAGGACTTTTTTCGCCCTTAAATTTTAACGCATTCCAACCTATGTGCGGAATTTTAAGCGATTTGGGAATAACGTCTTTAATAGGGCGTATTTCACCTTTAATAAGTCCTAAGCCTTTATGTTCGCCGTATTCAAAACTCTTTTCAAGTAAGAGTTGCATACCTAGACAAATACCTAGAACGGGTTTACCCTTTTTTGCTTCACTTTTGACAATTTCAGCAAGCCCCGATGAAAAAAGTTTATCAGATGCGTCGCCAAACGCACCAACGCCCGGTAAAATTATTTTATCTGCGCTTTGTATAACGTTTTTATCGCTAGTTAAAATTGCATCAACGCCGATGGATTTAAACGAACTTACAAGCGAAAAAAGATTTCCTACACCGTAGTCTACGATGGCAATCATTAAAGCACCCCTTTTGTAGACGGAATTTGGTCTTTTGCATTTTGGTCAATCATAACTGCTTGACGGAGAGTGCGTGCAAGGCTCTTAAATATACCTTCTATAATGTGGTGTGCGTTTGAGCCCGATAGTTGACGAACGTGCAACGTTGCGCCTATATTACTTGAAAAAGCAATCAAAAATTCTTCAACAAGTTCGGTATCAAAATCGCCTACCTTATTTGCCTTAATGTCAAGTTCTTTTACAAAAAAACATCTGCCCGAAAGGTCGATAGCGGTAAGAATGAGCGCTTCGTCCATAGGAATAATCGCACTGCCGTATCTAACTATGCCTTTTTTATCATTAAGAGCCGTCTTAAACGCTTGCCCTAACGCTATACCGATATCTTCGGTGGTGTGGTGATAATCAACGAACGTGTCGCCCTTGCATTTAACCTCTAAATCAAATGAACCGTGCTTAGCAAAAAGAGTGAGCATGTGGTCCAAAAAACCACAACCGCTATCAATTTTTGAGTTGCCTTTACCGTCGATATTGAGTTTTAAGCTTATATCGGTTTCGTTAGTTTTTCTTTTAATTTCAGACGTTCTCATCTTAAATTTCCTCCAAAATTTCTCTTATGCAGTCTATAAATCTTTCCATTTGCGTTAAACTGCCGATTGTTATTCGTATATAATCTTTTATTCTTTCCGCACCAAAGTGACGGACTAAAATACCCTTTTCTTTAAGTTTTAAATAAAGCTGTTCACCGCCTATTTTATCGGTTTTTGCAAACACGAAGTTTGTGCTTGAATTTGTTAAACTAAATCCTAGTGCTTTAAGCGACTTTGCAGTGTACTTTCTATTCTCAATAATCCTTTTGCAGTTATCGTTAAAGTATTTAGCGTCAAGTATAGCACCAAGCCCAGCACCAGCAGTCATTCTGTTTACGTTATAAGGGTTAGTAGAATATTTAATTCTTATAAGGTCGTTTATAAGTTTTTCGTTTGCTACGCCAAAGCCCAACCTTGCACCTGCCATAGAGCGTGATTTTGAAAAGGTTTGCGTTACTAAAAGATTATCGTACTTATCAATTAAACTAACCGCACTTTGAGTTCCAAAATCAACGTACGCTTCGTCTATTACGACAATCCTTTCCCTATCAGCACTTACAAGCCTTTCTATTTCGTCAATGGTGAGCGCTATGCCCGTGGGTGCATTTGGGTTTGCAATAAATACCGTTCCTTTCTTGCCGATATAATCGTCTACGCTGACTGTAAAATTATGTTTTAACGGAATTTCTTGGTACGGAACGCCGTTAATCTGTGCAAAGACCTTATAGAAGCCGTAAGTTATATCAGGGAAAATTGCAGGGCGGTCTTTATCGCAATATGCCATAAACGCAAAGTTTAACACTTCATCAGAGCCGTTTGTTAAAATAACGTTTTCACTCTTTACTTTAAGGCTATCTGCAACGGCTTTTGTAAGTTCCTTTACGTCAGGGTCGGGATAAAGGTGTAATTTTTGCGACTGTTCGTACGCTAACGCTATTGCTCTTTCGGACGGTGGAAAGGGCGATTCGTTTGTATTTAGTTTTATATACTCACGCTCTTTTGGCTGTTCACCCGGAACGTAAGGGTCTAACTTTTCTATTTTATCGCTTAAAAATCTACTCATTATTTGTCAAATCTTATAACCGCACTCTTTGCGTGTGCAGTAAGTCCTTCTTTTTTTGCAAAATATTCAACGTCTTTACAAACGTCATTTAGTGCATCTTCGGTGTAGTAGCAGTACTGTGTCTTTTTCACGAAATCATCAACCGACAACGGACTTGAAAACCTTGCCGTTCCGCTTGTTGGAAGCGTGTGGTTCATACCTACCATATAGTCGCCAAGTGCTTCTGGACAGTACCTACCTAAAAATACCGAACCTGCATTTTTAATCTTATCTAAACTTTCGTAAGCGTTTTCTATACAAAGTTCTAAGTGTTCGGGCGCTATTAAGTTTGCAATCTCTATCGCCCTATCAATGCTTTCAGTAACGATAATTTTACCGTTATCGTCAATCGAAGCCCTTGCAATTTCCTTTCTGTCAAGCATATCAATCTGCACTTCAAGTTGAGCGCTAACTGCATTTGCAAATTCAAAATCATCAGTAACTAGAACGGCAGAAGCCATCTTGTCGTGTTCAGCTTGTGATAAAAGGTCAGCCGCTATCACTTTGGGGTCGTTTTTATTATCTGCAACCACCATAATTTCACTTGGACCTGCAATCATATCTATTGAAACTACGCCAAAAACCTGTTTTTTTGCTTCTGCAACGAAAGCGTTGCCTGGTCCTACAATCTTATCAACTTTTGGAACAGTTTCCGTTCCGTAAGCAAGCGCTGCGATTGCCTGTGCGCCACCTACTTTATAAATCTTATCCACGCCCGCAACGAACGCACTTGCAAGTATTACGGGATTTACCTTGCCGTCCTTATCAGGTGGGGTTACCATAACCACTTCTTTAACGCCTGCAATTTTAGCAGGGATAGCGTCCATAAGCACGGTTGAGGGGTACGCCGCAGTGCCACCGGGAACGTATAGCCCAGCACGCTCAACAGGCAAAACCTTTTGTCCCATTATAACGCCGTTATCTTTTCTAATTTCAAAGCCGTCACGCTTTTGTTTTTCGTGAAAAACACGAATGTTCTTTGCGGCATCTTTTAGGATTCTTAAAAATTCAGGCTCTACGCTATTTACTGCGCTTTGTATTTCTTCTTTTGTTACAGTTAAACTTGATAAAGTAACCTTATCGAACTTTTGAGCGTAAGAATAAAGCGCTTTGTCGCCAAATTTTTTAACCGTATCAATAATTTCACTTACAACTGCGCTAACGTCGACCTTTTTCTCAACGGCACAAAAAATCTCTTCACGAGAACTTTTATCGCTATAAATTTTAATCATTTTTAATCTCCGTTTGGCGTTTAAGTTCTTTAACGATATTTTCAATCACTTGGCTTTTGAACTTAAAGTTTGCTTTGTTAGCAATAAGCCTTGCAGAAATAGGCACGATTTTTTCTACCACTTCAAGTTTGTTTTCTTTTAGCGTTGCACCCGTTTCCACAATGTCGACTATAACGTCCGAAAGTCCTAAAATAGGCGCAAGTTCAATCGAGCCGTTAAGGTGAATTATATCAATATCTCTACCGAGTGAAGAATAGTATTCTTTTGCAATGTTTGCAAATTTAGTTGCAACGGTAAGCGTTTTAGTTCTATCGTCGGTAAAGTCTGATTTTGCCGCAACCGCCATATGACACTTTCCTATATCAAGGTCTAAAAGTTCGTAAACGTCGGGGCGATATTCAAGCAAGATGTCTTTGCCTGCAACGCCTATATCGGCAGCGCCACGTTCAACGTAGATTGCAACGTCCGACGGCTTAACCCAAAAATAACGCACGCCAACCTTTTCGTTTTCAAATATAAGTTTTCTATTGTTTTCTTTTATTGAAGGGCATTCAAAACCTGCCTTTTCAAACATTCCGTAAACCTTTTCGCCTAATCTTCCTTTGGGAAGGGCAACGTTAAGCATAGTTTTCAAAGTCCTTACTCCTTTTCAAGATAAATAGTTTGTTTGCACTTTAACTTTTCAGGCAAAATTTCAAGTGCAATTACGCTTTTGCCTTGGTCGATAAACTCTTTTACTTTTTTGTTTACAACTGATACGGGCGTTTTTCCGTAAATTAGTGCAACGTCAACGTCTAAATTTTCAGACTTGTTAAATTTAATAAGTTCGTCAAGATAAACTGCAAAGCCTATCGCTTTGGACTTTCTGCCCATAATCTTCATAAGGTTATCGTATTGCCCACCAGAAAGTATCCCCGTAGGAATTCCGCTAATAAACCCATTAAAGACTATTCCGTTATAGTAGTTAAGGCTATTCACTACCGAAAAATCAATATTTACGTTATCACCTTCGCCAAGGTCTATCAAACTTTGCACGGTTGCGATAAGTTTATCAAGTGCAATTTTAGTATTTTCGCTTAACCTATAACCGTCAAATTTTTGACGGATTTTTTCAGGCTTACCGTAAGTTGACGTAAGCGATACTAAAAGTTCGGTTAAATCTTTATCAGCGTTTACACGTTCAAGCGTCTGTTCAATGCCCTTTGCGTTCTTTTCGGCAAGAAAAGTCATAACTTCTTTCTTTACTGAAAAAGAAAGTCCCATATCGTCCATTATGCCGTTAATAACGTCAAGACTTGAAACGTCAAGCACGAAGTCGTTTGAAATGCTTTTTAAACTCATTTCGGCAAGCAACAAAACTTCGCTTATCAAATAATCGTCAACGTTTCCGATACACTCTAATCCCGCTTGCAAAATTTCCTTAAACGACTTAGTCCCTTTACTAACCCTATAAACGTTTTCATCGTAAAAAACCTTTTGAACGCCGTCGCCGTCCTTGCTGTTTTTAATAATAGACAAGGTAACGTCAGGCTTCAACGCCATAAGTTTACCGTCGGTATCGGTAAAGGTTATAACGCTTTCAGAAACCAAAAAGTCCTTATTTTTAACGTACAAGTCGTATTCTTCAAACTTGCTCATTTTATACTGTGAATAGCCGTATTTTCCGTAAAGCGCACGCAATGAAAATACTGCCTTTTCATCATTTCTTAAAACCAAATCTAAACTCATAAAAACTAATCCTTTTTGTTAAGTACGATATTATAGCCACCGCTTCCATAGTTTAAGCATTTGTTTACCCTACTAATAGTAGCCGTGCTTGCCCCCGTTTTTTTAGAAACTTCTTGATAGTTCTTGCCCTCTTTAAGAAGAGCTGCAACTTCTAAACGCTGAGTAATATCTTGCAATTCTTTAATAGTGCAAACGTCTTCAAAAAATTTACGGCACTGCACTTTGTCTTCAAGTTTTAACACTGCGTCAAACAACTGGTCGAACATTTCCATATGAAAATTTTCCATATCACACATCCTTGTTTTAATTGTTTATCATTTTAGCACGTTAAAGTGATAAAGTCAACTATATTTATATTATGTTTAAAAATTTTTATAGAAAATAATTTGAATTATAATCACAAACAACTAAACATACAACCACGCTAAGTTTTTAGCGTGGTTGTATAAACTAACAATTCCCTAAACAAAAACCTTGTGCCGTAAATTGCAACATATAGACATCGTATGTTTTACTCCCTTCAAATAAAATCTCCGTCAATATCTTATGCTTTTCATTTTTTGTTATTATAATTTTAATAC
>JAGASB010000326.1 GCA_017621955.1 Clostridia bacterium
GGTTAAACCTTTTAGCGGAACTTATCGCAGGGAAACTCAACAAGAAATTACAAGGAGATAAATAATGAAGAAGATAAAAAAAATAAACGACTACGGGCAAAATATTTCCGTGAAAAATGCCAACCTTTGGTATGGGGATTTTCAAGCCCTTAAAAATATAAGCGTAGAAATTCCTGAAAAGCAAGTAACGGCATTTATTGGTCCGTCGGGTTGTGGTAAATCGACTTTTTTGAAATGTTTTAATCGTATGAACGATTTGGTGAACGGTTGTAAAATTGAAGGAGAATTTTATGTTGGTAAAACGGATATTTACGGCAAAATCGACGTAAACGAATTTCGCAAAAACGTTGGTATGGTATTCCAAAAGCCGAATCCGTTCCCTATGAGCGTTTATGATAATATCGCTTATGGTCCGAGAACGTTTGGTATAACGAAACACTCCGAACTTGACGAAATCGTTGAAAAATCTTTACGACAAGCAGCAATGTGGGACGAATTGAAAGACAGATTGAATAAATCGGCGTTAGGACTTTCGGGCGGTCAACAACAACGACTTTGTATTGCCCGTTCTTTGGCGGCAAATCCTAAAATTTTACTTATGGACGAGCCAACTTCGGCGCTTGACCCTATTTCTACGGGTAAAATTGAAGAATTGATGGAAGAATTGAAAAAGGAAATTACCATAGTTATCGTTACTCACAATATGCAACAAGCAACTCGTATTGCAGATAAAACGGCTTTCTTCTTGCTTGGAGAACTCGTTGAATACGGTAACACCGACGATATATTCACTTCGCCAAAAGACGAACGCACTGAACGTTATATTACGGGCAGATTCGGTTGATACCTATCATACTATTGATTTTTTTGCAAAAAAACGCTATAATTAAGGAGTAAAGACTATGTCTATTAGAAAAATATTTGAAGAAGAACTTGCGAACTTAAAGACGGAACTTGTAGAAATGTGCCGTTTAACAGAGCAAATGATTGAAAATGCCATTACCGCACTTGTCAACCGTGATAGAGAACTTGGTAAAAGTATCGGGCAAATGGATAAGCGTGTGGACGAATACGAAATGGATATTGAAAAACGCTGTATGCGAATTCTACTAAAGCAACAACCCGTTGCAAAGGATTTTAGAGAAGTTTCCACCGCACTTAAAATGATAACGGATATAGAACGCTTTGGCGACCAAGCAAGTGATATTGGCGATTTGGTTTACACAATGCCGGGCGAAAAATATATAAAGAAGTTAACGCATATTACCGCTATGGGTAATCTTGCTGTAAAAATGGTTAGAGAAAGCGTAAATTCGTTTATAAATAATAACGAAAGCTTAGCCGATGAAGTAATTAAACTTGACGACGAGATGGACGAAATGTTTTTAGCCGTTAAAAACGATTTGATAGAACTTATTAAAAAGGACGGCAAGAACGGCGACCAAGCAATAGAACTTATGATGGTTGCCAAATATTTAGAAAGAATTGGCGACCACGCTGTTAACGTTGCCGAATGGACGAAATATAACGAAACGGGAGTACACACTAAGGTATAATGAAAGAACTTATTTATATCGTTGAAGATGACGAAGGAATGCAAGAAGTTTACGAAGGCGCTTTTGAAGAAAGTTATGAAACGAAAATCTTTGAAAACGGCAAAGACTTTTTTGACGTGTTTAACGTTAAAAAACCAGACCTTGTAATCCTTGATATTATGCTACCGATTATGGACGGTTTTACTATTTTAACGAAAATTCGTGAAATAGATGAAAAAATCCCCGTGATTTGCGTTAGTGCGAAGTCTGATGAGATTAGTTTTGTAAAGGGACTCAATAAAGGCGCAGACGATTATATGGCAAAACCCTTCTCCGTTTTGGAACTTTTGGCAAGAGTAAAAACCAACTTGCGTCGTGCTAAACTTTACATAACAAGCGCAGACGGATTTTCTATTGATAACAACCTTTATAAAGCTTTTTATAATGATAAAGATTTAGGGCTTACGATTAAAGAGTTTAAGCTTTTGAAAATTCTTATTGGTAAAGCAGGCGTAACCGTAGAGCGTGAAGAATTATTCCGTGAAGTTTGGGGCGACGATTTTATGGGCGAAACGAGAACGCTCGATATGCACATAGCAGCGTTAAGAGAAAAAATAAAACAAGCGGGAGGGAAAGACTGTATCGTTACCGTTCGCAGTATCGGATATAGGTTTGAAAATAAGTAAATGAAAAAGAAAACTTTATTACAAATCCTTTCGCTTACCTTTATTTCCGTGCTTGTTATGTTTATTTTTGGTATCGTTGCCGTAAACGTAAATGCAAAAGCAATGATGAAAGAAAGGCTTGCAGAAGAAACGGAACTTGCTTGCTCACTCGTTCAAACGGAAGAAGATTTTTCGGGTTTTGCAAGATATTCAAACGACGATGCTTTCCGTGTAACCATTATGGATTTAGACGGAAACGTGCTTTTTGAGAGCGACACGAAATCCCCTCTTGAAAACCATATCGACCGTGAAGAAGTTAAAAACGCATTAAACGGAAAACCGCAAACGGTAGAAAGATATTCTGAAACGTTTGGATGCAATATGACCTATTACGCTTTGAAAACGGAGCTTGCGGACGGGACGGAAATTGTCTTACGTTTGGCTATAAAAAGCAGTCAAATCAACGGATATTTGGGTGTTGCGCTTCCTATTTTGATTGTCGTTTTGGTCGTTTGTTTGATTGTTTCTATCGTTATTTCCAACGTGTTATCTAATAAAATATCAAGCAAAATCACCGAAGTTGGCGACAGTTTGCGTAGCTTAA
>JAGASB010000327.1 GCA_017621955.1 Clostridia bacterium
AGTTAAGAATTTAGGAGATAATATGAAAGTTAAAGGACTTGCAACTGTTGAAGTAATTACCCCAAATGATAATTATCATTATTTTTTTGGATACTATGATTTACAACCATACGACCTTTCGGGCGAAAGGCACCTTGCGCATAGGGTTGAGTTTGCCGATAGAATTCCCGAAATCGGAGACAAGGCAGAACTCGGCTATATAACCGTTAAAGATAAAACCTTTCATAAGGTTGCAGAAACTAATGCGTGGAACTTTCAGCAAGGCGCGCTACTGCAATGGTTTGACGATGACAGTATAATTTTTAACGACTTCCGTGGCGGTGAGTTTTGTTCGGTAATCAAAAAGATATCGGACGGAAGCGAACGTATAATTTGCGCTCCGCTTGCACACCTTTCGGCTGATAGAAAGTGGGGTATATCCATAAACTTTATGCGTGTTTGGGATTTTAGACCTGGCTATGGCTACTGCAACCTAAAAGACCCTTACTATAACGTAAATGCGCCCGAAAACGACGGAATATTTTTAGTGGATATTGAAAAGAACACAAAAACCCTTGTGCTTGACTACAAAACTCTTACTGAGCTTTTCCCCGAAAAGCCTTTCTGCGAAATGAAGATTTTGGTAAACCACATAACGTTTAACCCGTCGGCAAGCAGATTTTTGTGTTTACTTAGGAACTTCCCCGAAGAAGGGAAAAGATGGGGAACGATACTGTTCACGGCAGATAGGGACGGAAAGAACGTTCACAATCTAACAAACTACGAAGTAAACTCTCATTACTATTGGAAAAACGATGAAGAAATTATAATCTTTTCGGGGCTTCCCGATTGGGGCATATATTTCTTTAACGATAAAACGTGTGAAAGAACTATGCTTGACGACGATTATATCAATCACGAAGACGTGCATTGTATATATTCGCCCGACAAAAAGTGCTTTATCGGTGACTGTTATCCAAATACTGGTAATTTTAGGGATATTCTTTTGTATGATTTTGAGTCTAAAAAGAGCAAGATGATAGTAAGGGCGTACTCACAGCCCGTATCTAACACGGACATAAGGTGCGATTTGCACAACCGCTTTAATAGGGCGGGCGACGTTGTTTCGTTCGACTCTTTCCATAGCGAAAGAAGAGAAATCGTTCAGTTCCCGTTTGATAGAGAGAAATTTATAAAATAACAATAATAGGTGGCTAAAAATGCTTTATCAAATTGCTTACAAAAAAAAGTTACGAAGACGTTCAAGTTATAACCCCAGGTCAAACGTATACCGAAAAGGTAGACGTTCAACTTGACAAAAGGTACAATTATAAACTCCGTTTGCGTGGGGTTGGCATACCTTATACTCACAGAACGGAAACAGACTATCCTATATATTTTAGAAAGATTGAAGATCACTTTTGCCGTCTGGAAACACATACACGCTTGAATTTAACGACGATAATTTGTGCTATGAGCGTACGGTTTACACAAGAATTGCCGACAATCTTAAAACAGGCGTTTCGTACGAATTTACCTTAAAGTCAAAGGGAAACGGAATGAAGGATAATTTAAGGTTTATATAGACGCATTCTACGGTGCGAAAAGAACACGTTATTATCGTGAACAAGCAGATTTAAGTGCTGTTATTGATATTAAAGATAGTGTAGATTACGTTGAATACAAGAAAAGCTTGACTTTTGAAAAAGAAGTGGACTTTGTAATTATTAAAATATGTTCGCTTGGCTTTGATGGAAACGCTTCGATTTTTGCGCCCACGTTCATTGAGGGCGGAAAAAACTATATAGCCGACTTTGAGTTTACACCAAAAAAATTGCGTGAGCAACAATGGATAGGCGAAGGTTTTTCTTTGACGGAAAGACCGTCTTTTACAGTAAAATGCAACGGAAAACAAATTTTTTCGGGCAAAAAGATAGATAGGCTTCAACGCTTAACGGGCGTTGAGTTCGTTATTGATAACGACCTTTTAACTGAAAATAACGTTTTTGAAATTAAGTATGATGAAGTAAATAAAATTCAGTATGAATTTGAAGAATTACAACTTATCGCACTTCCCAAAGAAACGGAAATTTTAGGTGTACAGTCAAATCAAGTTAAGGGTGAGCCGTTTGGCGCTATTTGCTATTTTGATAAAGACTGCGATATAACGGTAGAGTCGGACGAAATAAAATATCTTGGTGAAAACAAGGTTAATAAAGGATATAAGGTTTTGCGTTTTGTTGCTGAAAAAGCAGGCAGGACTCAAATAAAAATATCAGACGGCACGGCTATATAAACGTGCGATATTTTGGTTTCGGCAAAGCAAAAGGACGACGTTATCACGGGCAGTGGTGACTTTATTTACATCAACCAAAACTTTGAAGATTTTATCGAATACATTGCTTGGTACGTTAGGGAAGATATCGGCGATATGATAACGCTACGCAGTTGCTACCGTTGGGGTGGTACTAGCGAAGCAGACCCTGAATTTTGGGCAAAGGCTGTTCAAATCTTAAAAGATTTGGGGCTTTATTATGCGCTTATGATTGACGGAAGGGAACTTAACGGAATAAACGCTAACCCTACGTTTGAGATGCTTGATAGCGAATATTTCTTGGGCGAACAAACGCACGAAAAGGACGGTTCGTATACTTATTGGATACAGGACCTTGACGATTACGAAGACTTTTTCAATCATTTAATAACTAGAAAAATGCACCGTAACGGTATTACAGGTAAATTCAGTCCCGTTTACGATAAACAGGATAATTCACGTTGGTTTTACGCTGGCGACAACATAGAAAACGTAAAAGACGCTTATGAAGAACTTGTGCGCAACTTAAAAAATACCGCAATAGACGGTGCGACAAGACACACGGGCGTAACGCCGTTATTTTCTGCGTTCTTTGACGCTGGATATAAATGGCTTGGCTATGAGTCAATGTACGGTGGCCACGAAATAATTTTCGGTGCGCTCCGTGGAATGAGTAATTCAAAAGGGATTGACTGCTTCGGCTCACACCTTGCGCTTCAATGGTCAACTGCACCTTGCGACGTTATGGGCCACGCATAAGATACCGTTTGGCACTTTATTCAAGTTATATGAACGGTGTAAAACAAATCAACACCGAAGAAGGACTTTGGAATATTGAAAACCCGTTTGAAGCGTTTGACCGCTTCTCTTATGCGTGTACGATACACAGAGAAGAACAAAAAAAGTTCAACCGTTTCATAAAAACGCATACAAGGCGTGGTAAACAGTCGAGAAGAATAGCGATGATGGCCGGTAAATATGACGGTATGGATTGTTTCTCTACGGGTAGCGTTTACGGACAAAAAGGTAAGTATTGGCTATATAACACCCCAGAAGACAGTTGGGATTTGTTAAAGGTATTCTATCCGCAAGCAAAGGTAGGTCAAATTTATCACTTTGTTCAAAAGGGCGGTGAAAAGGGATTAAGACCAAAAGACGTTGAGTTCTTAAAAGCTTGCCACACCTTTACGACACCGTATCAAGAGAACGAGCGCTTACCAAAAACGCAAGCGTTATAAAGAGTGCGCTTGTTGATAAACTTTTATCATACGTTGATAAGGGCAACCTTATTTACTTTGATAAAGACGCATACCCGATTGAGTTTGCAACTGAATACGCAGATGAGCTTAAAAAGGCAGGCAAAGAGTTTGGCACAAAGTTTGTTGACGACGTTGACCACGTTTGCTTTACTGAATACAAGCAAGACAACGGCTCAACTACACTTTATATTGTCAATATTCGTTGGTGGGAAGAAACGTCCGCAACTTGCACGCTAAAACTTGGTGAAGATAAATATGCGTTAAAGTTTACCGATAATTACTTAAAACTTATGGCTATATCGCCAAACGGCAAAAAGGCTGTACTTATAAGTGGAGACGTGGACGCTTACTTCATTGATGATAACACGGTGATTTTATCGGGCGAAGAAAAGGCTGATATAACCGTGTTTGCAAACGGACAAGAAAGAACAGAGCAAGTTGAAGTTTCAGGTGAATATAAATTAACAGTATAATTCACCGTATAATTCACCAAAACAAAAAACTAACTTTTTTATCGGTCAAAACAAATTTGTTTTTTGGGGGTGTGTGGTTGTTTTTAATGCCTGTTCTCTATAAGAAGATGGGGTACGGTTGACATACTTTTTAAATGTGTGGTTAAAGAAGCGTGGGTCAGAAAAATTAAGCATATTGGATATGTTTGTAATACTTATTGCAGTTGAGGCTAAAAGTTTTTTTGCTTCTTCAATTTTCAATTCGTTAAACAGGCTAATAATTGATTTTTTATAACGTTCCTTAAAAATGTGGGAAATGTAATATTTGCTGTAATTTATGTTGTTTGCAACTTCGTCAATGGTAATTTTTTTATAAACATTTTTTTTAAGGAACAAATGAATTTGTTTACAAATAGCATCAACGTTATCTTCGGTATGGAAAAATATTTTATTTTGAGTGTATAATTCGGGATGTCTTAAAAGTCTGATAATTAAAGTTTCAAATAAATTTTTAATACATTGTTCCCCGCCAAGAATAGGGTTTTCTAACGGGATAAGTTTGTCAAGTGAAGAGGTTTTAAATGTCGCCCGTATTTCATTGATGATGTTGGATAACAATTCGCTATCCTCATTTGAAACGAACAACGGGAAATTTGCCAAAGGCTGTACGATAGGAGAAAAGCATTCAAAACAAATAAAAAGCAAATTAGCATCTTTTTTGTTTGAAACGGTAAACTGGTGAAATGCGTTTGGGGGCAATAAAAGCATTTGCCCGCTTTTTAAGCTGTTGTTAGCGTCGTTTACAGCGTACTCTATATCGCCAGATAAAACGTAAATAAACTCCCAAAAGTCATGAATTTCAGGGGGAGCGGTGTGGGAAGTTTGCCAAGAAATAAAGTCTAGGGCAAGTATTTTTTTTATATTAAGCGTTTGCTTTATTGTGTGTTTGAAATATTTTCTCATAGACCTATTATGTGTTATTTTTTGTTAAAAGTCAACCGAAAAAGCAAAAAAAACAAAAAAAGCGCATATAAACAAAAAATTGTCAATTTGATGCAAGATAGCAAAATATTACACCTGGTTAAGCAAAATTTAACATTGATTATATCGATTTTTTGTAGTATAATTATTGAACAAAAAAGAAAAAAGGAGCAAAAAGATGAAGAAAAAATTTTTAGCAATGGCTATGGGTACAATGCTCTTGCTCAGTCAACTAGCTGCTTGTGGCTTAGGCTCAACGACTGACGCGCCGCCTGCAACTGGTGACAAAGTTATAACCGTAGCAATTCAAGACAGTGGTAACGGAACGCAGTTTTTATATGATTTAAAAGATGCGTATGAAGCTTTACATCCTGGTACTATAATAGACGTTGTTATTGACAACTCTAACTTAAACTCGGGTGACCATCCTATATCTAACGGTCACGATGAAATGGGATATGACTTGATATATTGTGAAAACGGTTTTAACGATTATCAAATTTATGGTCATAAACTTTTAGACATAACAGATATATATTCTTTAAAAGTTTACGATGAAAACTATAACTACGTTGGTGAAGGTGGCACGGTAAGTTTAAACGATAGAATGACCGAAGACTTAATAACCAAATTCAATATTGGGACAAAAGAAAAACCACAATATAAAGCACTTCCTTGGTACAGTTATTTATACGGTGCTTGGTATGATGCGGACTTGTTTAAACAAGAAGAATTGTATTCATTACCTGGATATAAAGGTCTTGACTGCATAGAAGGCAACAAAGATGACAATTTAGGTCCTGACGGTGTTGAAGGCACTTATGATGACGGATTGCCTGCAACGTGGGAAGATATGAAAGTTTTATTACAAACTATGGTTGACCCAGACTATAACATCGTACCTTTCACTTGGTCGGGTAAATGGGGCTATATGAGAACTAACTGGCTTGATAGTATCGTTGCAACGTATGAAGGCGTTGACGATATGTATTTAAACTATACTTGGGACGGTGTGGATTCAGACTTTGGTAAAATCACGCCTGAAAATGCATATTTGCTCCAAAAACAGACGGGTAAATACGCAGCGTTAAAGGTTGCAGAATATTTAATTCAAAACGGAATGCACTCAGCAACTTCTTTTGACTCCTCGCAAAACCACACTGGTGCACAAGAAGACTACTTAAACAGTGTAATTACCGATAAACGCAGTGCGTTCTTAATAGACGGTAACTATTGGACTTACGAAGCAAGAGAATATTTTGCGGCGATGGCAAAGAACGTTAGTATGAACTATTCAAGAAAGAAAAGAAACTTCAAGTTCTTCCCATTCCCCAAATTTATCGGAACAGAAGGAATTCCAAATCAAACCAACACCAAGACTATTGCACGTGTTTCTGTTGGTGCTTGTATGGTGCCCATGGCAGGAACTGAGGACCCTGACCTTGTAAAAGACTTCTTATTATTCACGCAATCGACAGAAAATCAGTTGGCGTTTGTAAAAATTAACGACTTGATGCCGTCGTTAAAGACAAGTTTCAGTGACGAACAAAAAGATTCGCTTAGCACTATTGCAAAAAGTACTTTAGAAGTAATCAATGACAAAAACACTGCGATTTTCCTTCCTGGTGATTCGTTTATGCCGTATGAAAAAAAGATTCAGACTGCTAGGTATAAAATGTCAAGCTATTTAACTCAATTCGACTGGTATACGCTTAGAGATTCAAATTATCAATACGACCCGTTGAGAACAATGTATTTTGATATCAAAAATAATGAGGCTAAACCTATGAATGCAGATAGGTGGTTTGCTGGATTAAATCAAGGTAATTACAGCGAAGCTACTTGGAAAGAATATTTAAGGACTATAGGTGTTATTGACTAAGAGGTGAAAAATGGAAAACGAGGATAAGGTTTCTTTTCTTGGCAGAATATTTGGTAAATTTTTCTATTGGCTTAAATGGCTGATATATGGAATACGAGTACGCATACATAATTTATCAAATAAGTTGATTAAAAGAAAAGCTAGAGACGATAAAAAAGTACTTGCAACAAATAAATTAAAAGAGCGATTGTTCTTAATTACTTTGTTAATTTGGCCAGCAGTATGTTTTTGTGTTAACTTTTTTTGGTGTAACGGCAACCAGTTTGTTTTGGCTTTTAAGGGATACGATAGGGAAACAAACTCATTCTATTTCCTAACCCAAGACATATTCCAAAACTTCGCAGCGGTAATAAACGATTTGCGGTTTACGCCTGGTTTCAGTATGATGATAACTAACTCAGTTATTAACTTTGTTTTCCCAATGCTTACAACGGGAAACATAGCAATAGCGGTTTCGTTCTTTTTGTACAAGAAGGTTGTTGGGCATAAGTTTTACGTTGTAATACTGTTCTTGCCACAGATTATATCAAGTATAGTATTCGTTATCACGTTTGAACACCTAGTTGAGCTTTTCCCGCGGTATATATTGCATATGGATATCTCAAGTTTGATAACCAACCCGCAAACATCGTTCTGGATGTTGCAAATCTTTACATTCTGGCTATCTTATGCTAACGGTATGATACTCTACACGGGGTTGATGGCAAGAATTCCGCACGACATAGTAGAAGCGGCAGAAATTGACGGATGTGGCTTAGGTAAAGAGTTTTTTAAGATAACCTTACCGCTTATTTGGCCACAATACTCAATAGGCGTGTTCCTAAGTGTTCCTATATTCTTTTCAGGGTCGCCTAACACATTTGCGTTCTTCGGTTCGGATGCACCGTCTGATACGTGGACGTTTGGATACTATTATTTCAGTATTATAGTAAATAACAGTACTTCTGCGTTTGAAAAATATGGTTACGCTTCGGCAGCGGGTTTAATATTCAGTGCAATTGCAATTCCTTTAACTTATTTAGCAAAATATCTATGCGAAAGGGGGCCACAAAGTGAAATCTAGTAGAATTAAAAGCTGGGCAAAGAAAGTTAAAAAACATATATATTTTAATACGGTTGGCTCTGCAATGTTGTTATTTTTATCACTACTGCTGTTGGTTCCGCTAATTTGGGTTTTCTATTCATCATTTAAAGATGTGTTCATTTTTAAAAACGACCCCTTTGGCCTTCCATCGGTATGGCTATTTGATAACTATATTGAATCGTACACGGCTATAAGTTATAAAGTTGGACGTACTACATATAATCTTTTTGGATTATTTCTTAACTCATTATATTATGCGTTGCTTTACGATTTTGTCCCACTTGCAGGGGCAACCATGGTTGCATATGGTTGCGCAAGGTATAGGTCCGTTGGCGGAAAGATATTCTACACTTTAGTAATTGTAAGTATAATTACACCTACTATGGGTGGTCTATCATCTTCGCTTGACGTATCAAGAACACTTGGAATATTCGATAACGTGTTAGGGTCTGCACTTTTCCAAATGTATCCAAGGGGTATGGCATTTTTAGTATTGTATTCAACGTTCTTGGGTATAGACAAAGGATATTCGGAAGCGGCGTTTATAGACGGGGCAGGGCATTGGCAAGTTTTCTTAACAATAATGGTTCCGCTTGCTAAAAACATTTTGGGCGTATACATAGTAACAGGCTTTATATCATATTGGAACGACTGGCAGACAGCGTTAATATGGTTCCCGTCTTCACCGACTTTATCTTACGCCTTATATGTCGCACAGGAAACATTAACAAGCGTTCCGGTACTTTTTGCGGCGTGTGTTGTTGCGATGATTCCAGTACTATTAATGTTTATATTGTTTAGGGAAAAAATTATCGGAAAGTTAAGTTTCGGTGGTATTAAAGGTTAAAAATGGTTGTTGCCATAAATATATTAAATTCAACGGGAGGAAAACTGATGTGATTTAGCAAAAAATATTATTAGTAGCTATTTTACAAAACAATGTTCTTTTATTAGAACTAAAACAACATAAAAAAGGAGAAAATATGAAAAAATTATTAATATCAATTTTATCTGTTACACTCTGCTTGTCGGCTATGTTTGCAGCGTGTGCACCCGCACCGTCACCAGAACCTGGTCCCGGTCCGGACAATCCCCCTGCTTTTGTTGAAAAAGACTTAGACTTTGGTGTAAGCTTTACCAACACTGCTTGGGCTGATTCAGAAGAATTCTTAGATATTACGCTTTGCAATGAAGCAGAAGCTAGAATTTATACAAATACAGACACAAACAAAGAAATCGTTAACGGTCTTAAATTCAAAACTACGTTTGATGCTGATGCTTATGCAGAAGTAACCGCTGACGACGTTGAAATAGGCGCATTAATGTGTCCTGTTTCTGAAATTTCTGATTTACTTCAATTTGACGATAACGATAAAATCGCAAGCGTTAAATTGTTTGAAAAAGCAAACGGTGAAGTAAAAGTAAACGGTTTCGTTCAAAACGGTGACGTTTACGAATTAGCTTGCCACGTTAGAGATATCCCTGCTGATAAGAGCACTTTGGATATCGCTTGCGTATTCTATGTAAAAGATGGTTCAGAAGTTTTCTATTCACCAAGAATGGACGCTACGATGGAAGTTGCTGCTCTTAATTCATTAAACAGTGGCGCTACATACGCAGCAGAAACTGTTACTACGTTAGAAGGTTTAGTTAAATCTGAAACTTTCACTTTAACCTTTGATGCTAACGGTGGTTCAGCTGTTTCTTCTATCAACGTTATTAAAGGCGCTATGCTTGAAGACGTTCTTGCAAACATCGAATCTTCATTAAATGATATGCAATTCGTTAAATGGCAAATGGTTACCGTTGGTGAAGACGGCGCAGAAGTTTTAGCTGACTATAATGAAGAAACTGCTGTAAACGAAGATATCAAATTAAAGGCAATATTCACTAATCCTTTAATCGCAACTGCTGAAGACTTTATGGCAGCTATGAACGCAGGCGCTGGTAGCTATACCTTTACTGCTGATATTGATGTAACTGATTATATGACAGCTAATCCTTGGGCTGGTAAGAGATACTTTATTAATGCGTTTGACGGCAACATTGATGGTGCTGGTCATAAACTTGTTGGTATCACTGGTCAAAGTGATGGTCAAACTTCAGTATACGGTTTCTACTCTACCTTAGCTGGTACGATTGAAAACCTTTACATCGAACTTGACGTTAAGATTCCCGCATGGAATCCTGCTTACGGTAGTTACCCGTTCGGCTCACTTGCTGAATTCTTTAAGGCAGAAATGAGTAACTGTGTAATCAGTTACAGCGAGAGTTTAGAAGCTCCTCAAGAAGGT
Source organism: Clostridia bacterium (assembly GCA_017621955.1). The sequence goes on from JAGASB010000327.1 coordinate 10,246, forward strand.
TTCAATTTAAGCAACGCAGGTTTAGTTTCATACTTCTGTACAGAAGCATCTATGGAAAACGTGTTGATCATCGATCGCAGTACTGATCCTGCTTTAAAAAATAGTGCATTGATAACTTCTTGTGGTCTAGACGGTTTCTATGATTTAGATTTAACTAACGTAGTTTATGTTAAAACTAATGGTATTGATACTTTTGACACTATGTTGCCTACAAACATTACCAATAAAGACGTAGAAAACTTCTACTTAGTAACTTCTTTGGCAGATGCTACTGTTGAAGGTGCTGGTTATGTTTTAAGCGAAGAATACTTAACTTCTGGTGAACTTTTCAACGGTGAAGCTGCTTGGGCGGCTAACACTGGTGTTGCAGCTGAATGTTTAAGTGTTGTTACGTTTGCTGATAACAAAGTTATGTTTGGTGACGTTGAAATCGCTGAATACTCTACTGCAAAAGCAATTACAACTGGTGAAGAATTATTTAACTTATTCAATTCTGGTGTAGAAGGTAGCTACTACTTAGCAAATGACATTGATATGTATGACCTTATGGAAACCGAAGCTTACTCTTGGGGTGTAGACGGTGCAAATGGTATTCAGTATGCTCCTGGTTGTCCCTGTCTAGATTTCAATGCTACGCTTGACGGAAGAAATCATAAGATTACCGGTATCCACGGTATAGCTGGTGGAAACGCAAACTATGGTCTTATTAGAAATTTCAATGGTAAATTAACCAACTGCTTTATTGAAATTGATGCAGGTTATGCAGATTGGCACGGAACTTATGGCACACACTCATTCGGTATTCTTGCAAACAACTTCGCAGGTGAAATTTCTAACTGTGTAATTAACACGGTTTGCTACAAATATGGTGCTTCTTCAACTATATATCACAGAAGCTTAGGCTTATTTGGTAACGTACATGAAGATTCTATTATAAAGAATATATTAGTTATCGACGATTCAACTGATGAGACTATGGCATATAGATCTTTGATTACTTCTTATGCTGCTGCTGAAAAGTATAGATTAGTTGATGTAGAAGACGTAGTATTCGTTATAAACAACCTTCCAATTACGGCTGAATACGAACCATTTATGAATGGTTTCTAC
>JAGASB010000328.1 GCA_017621955.1 Clostridia bacterium
CATTGGTACAACTACGGCCCTACCGACAGTTTTGTGCGTTATAAAAAAATGAAAGGTTACGAAGTTTTTCAACCTATGGGATTTGACGCATTCGGTCTACCCGCTGAAAACTTTGCAATAAAAACAGGTATTCACCCACAAGATTCCACTGAACAAAACATCGAAAATATGGAACAAACCTTGCGTGAAATGGGTGCAATGTTCGATTGGAATGCCGAAATTATCACTTGTCGTGAAGATTATTACAAGTGGACACAATGGCTTTTCCTAAAACTTTATGAAAATGGTCTTGCTTATAGAAAAGAAGCACCTGTAAACTGGTGTCCAAGTTGTAAAACCGTTCTTGCAAACGAACAGGTTGTAAACGGCGTTTGTGAAAGGTGCAATTCTACCGTAATCAAAAAAGACCTTACTCAGTGGTTCTTTAAAATTACCAAATACGCAGAAGAACTCTTACAAGGATTAAATGGTCTTGACTGGCCCGATAAAACAAAGCTTATGCAGAAAAACTGGATAGGCAAATCTTCTGGTGGCGAAATTGAGTTCACTGCTGAAAGCGGTGATAAGTTCAAAGTGTTCACTACCCGTGCTGACACTTTATTCGGCGTTTCATACGTCGTGCTTGCCCCCGAACATCCGCTTGTTAAAAAACTTACTTCTGCAAAACAGAAAAAAGCAGTTGAAGATTACGTTCTTGAAACTTCAAAAACAAACGAAATTGATAGACTTTCAACCGCCCGTGAAAAAACAGGCGTTTATATCGGTCACAACGCTATTAACCCCATAAACGGTAAAGTTGTACCCATTTACGTTGCCGATTACGTTTTGTATTCTTATGGTACAGGCGCAGTTATGGGCGTTCCATCACACGATGATCGAGACTTTGTTTTCGCTAATAAATACGGCTTACCTATCACCCGTGTAGTCAAAGGCGTGAATAACAACGATGAACTTCCATTTACGGAAGACGGCATAGTTATCAATAGCCCAGGATTTGACGGTATGCCAAGTGAAGACGCAAGAAAAGCGATAATCAATGAACTTGTTAAACAAGGTAAAGCTGAGCATAAAACTAATTATAGATTAAGGGATTGGCTTGTTTCACGTCAACGTTATTGGGGTGCGCCTATCCCTATGGTACACTGCGAAAAATGTGGCGCTGTTCCCGTTCCTTACGACCAACTCCCCGTTAAACTTCCCTATGACGTTGAGTTCACCCCCGACGGAGAATCTCCGCTTGCTAAACACGACGGGTTTATGAACACAGTGTGTCCTAAGTGTGGCGCTCCTGCAAAGAGAAACCCCGACACTCTCGATACTTTCGTATGTTCAAGCTGGTATTATTTAAGATATCCAGACGCTCACAACGCAAAAGAACCTTTTAACCCTGAGCATATAAATAAAATTTTGCCTGTTGATAAATATGTTGGTGGCGCTGAACACGCCTGCATGCACTTGCTTTATGCACGTTTTATTACCAAAGCATTGCGTGATATGGGTTATCTAAACTTTGATGAACCGTTTAAGTCTCTCGTACACCAAGGCGTTATTTTAGGCCCTGACGGTGCTCGTATGAGTAAGTCAAAAGGCAACGTCATTGCACCTGACCCCTACGTTCAAGAATACGGCTCTGACGCATTGCGCTTATATTTAATGTTCGGTTTCTCATACACCGAAGGCGGTCCTTGGAACGACGACGGTATCAAAGCGATAACTAAATTCCTTGACAGAATCGAAAGACTTGCAGATAAAATCAATTCATTACCAAACAACAAAAACAACGTTATCGGTAAAAATGAAAAAGATTTACTATATGCAACTAACTTTGCTATTAAACAAGTAGATAGAGATATGGAAGCGTTCCAATTCAATACGGCTGTTGCACGTCTTATGGAACTTGTTAATTCACTCTACAAGTACGACGCTTGCGATACTGAAAAGAATAACTCTGTATACAAAAACTGCTTTAAGTCTTTAATTCTTCTTCTTGCACCTTGCGCACCGCATTTCAGCGAAGAAATTTGGGAATCACTTGGCAATAAGAATTCTATATTCTATTCTAAGTACCCTGAATGCGACGAAAATGCGCTTGTACTTGACGAAGTTGAAGTTGCCGTTCAAATAAACAGTAAAATGCGTACAAAGATGATGATTCCAAGCGAAGTTACAGAAGATACCGTTAAAGAATTAATTTACGCTGACGAAAAACTTGCTAATGAGCTTAATGGAAAAACCATCAAAAAACTTATTATTGTTCCTAAGAGATTAATTAACATAATTGTATAAAGGTTAAAAAATGAACAATACCCAAAATTTAAACCCAAAAATTGAAAGATACTCCCCCGTTTTAGAACAAGGCTTAGACCAAGCACAAGTCGCAAAGCGAATTGAATCTGGTCTAGTAAACAGTGTTAAACAAAAATATTCTAAATCGTATTTGAATATTTTTGTAAACAACGTATGCACTTTCTTCAACCTTTTGGGTTTTTTGGTTTTTATAGCACTTTTATCTATCGGCGACAAAGCAAAGTTCTCAGACTTCTTTTTCGTTCTATTTTACATAGCAAATATTTCTATCGGCATAATACAAGAAATTAGGGCAAAGAAATGTATTGACAAACTTTCACTTGTGCAAAGCAAAACAACAAGAGTTGTTAGAGATGGCGAAATTGTTGAAATTGCTTCAACCGATATCGTTTTAGACGATATTATAGAAATCGGTTTAGGAAAACAAATTCCAACAGACTGTATAATAGCGAGTGGCGAAGTTGAAGTAAACGAATCACTTTTAACAGGCGAATCGGTAGCTGTAAAAAAGAAAGTTGGCGACTTGTTACTCGCAGGCAGTTTTATTACGAGCGGAACTTGTTTTGCTCGTGCTGAAAGAGTGGGCAAAGAAAATTACGTTGAAACGTTATCAGCAAAAGCAAAACAATACAAAAAACCGCATTCGGAAATTATGAATTCATTGAAGCTGATAATTAAAATTATTAGCTTTATAATAGTTCCTATTGCAATAGCGTGGATAGTTAAAACTATAATTTTAACCAATGATATGCCAGAAGCGATTTATAAAACGTCTACACCTGTTATCGGCATGATTCCAGCAGGTATGTTCTTGCTAACAAGCGTTGCGTTAGCCGTTGGCATAATTAAACTTGCTAGACACAATACTCTTGTGCAAGACCTTTACTCGTTAGAAATGTTGGCTCGTGTAGATACAATTTGCTTTGATAAAACGGGAACAATTACCGATGGAAAAATGAGCGTTAGCGAAGTCTATCCCCTAACTGAATCTTCTTTACCTATAAACGACGTTATTAGTTCTATGCTAGCAGCGTTAAAAGATAATAACCAAACGGCAATTGCTCTTTACAATTATTTTGGTCAAGAAAACATATACAATTCTACGTTTGCTTTGCCTTTCAATTCTGCACGAAAGCTTTCTGCCGTAACGTTTGAAAACATAGGAACTTATGCGTTTGGTGCACCTGAATTTGTACTAAGTAAAGAAGTGTATTCGTTATATAAAACAAAAATTGATGAATATGCTCAAAAAGGTTTAAGAGTTCTAGTTTTAGCTAAATCTGAAAACGAATTGCAAGAAAACTTTATTCCAAATGATTTTAAGGCAATCGCACTTTTAATAATTGCCGACAACGTTAGAGAAGACGCTATATCCACAATCAAATGGTTTAAGGATAACGGAGTGCAAATCAAAGTTATTTCTGGCGATAATCCTATCACGGTATCAGAAGTAGCAAAACGTGTTGGCATTGACGGGGCTGAAAAGTATATCAGTCTTGACGGACTTACCGACGATGAAGTATTCAGCGTTGCAAACGCATATACGGTGTTTGGAAGAGTTTCCCCCGAACAAAAAGCAATATTGGTTAAAGCCTTAAAAGACGCTGGTCACGTTACCGCTATGACCGGCGATGGCGTAAACGATATTCTTGCATTGAAAGAATCTGATTGTGCAATTTCCGTTGCCGCCGGTAGTGACGCTGCAAGAAACGTTTCCCATCTTGTGTTACTTGACAATAATTTCAACTCACTACCCAAAGTCGTTTACGAAGGTAGAAGAGTTATTAATAACGTCCAAAGTTCAGCGTCATTATTTCTAATGAAGACTATATTTACTATGTTAATGGCGGTTATAGCGTTATGCTTACCTTATATGCAAGCATATCCGTATAAACTTTCAAATATGATTATGTTTGAAGTTTTCATAATCGGTATCCCCTCTTTCTTTTTATCTTTCCAACCAAACGATTCTAAGGTTGAGGGAAGATTTATTAACTACGTTATCAAAAAATCTTTACCAAGTGCAGTTTTAATGATAGTTAGCGTACTTATTATTGAGATTTTTAGAATGACCGTTGGCTCTTTCCCAAGTGAAGTTTACGACACTATGGGCGTATACGTTTTAACGTTTGCAGGCGTAATTAATCTATTTATAACTTGCGCACCCTTGAACAAGTTCCGTTCGTTCGTGTTTTTCAGCAGTTTATTAGTAATCGTGTTAATAACGGCACTTTCGCTTGGTGGTAGATTTGAGTCGCTGTTGTCTCTCACTGCAATGCTTCCACTATCAATTTATTGGCACCACGTTCTAATAGTTGTTGTAGTAACTCTTATTGACGTTCCAATAGCAATACTATTACACAAACTTTGCGATAAATTAAATTTTAACAAAACTTCTAAATAAGCAAAGTCTAACCGAATTTATTTAAAAGTAAAAAACCGTCTATATGGCGGTTTTTATTTTTATTGATTATTAGTTCTTTTCGTCAATTAATTTAACGATATCGCCAACGGTTTTAATGTTGACTGCATCTTCTTCGGGTACGGTTATATTGAATTCTTCTTCAAGCCCCATAAGCATTTCAACCACATCAAGAGAATCTGCACCTAAATCTTTAACAACTTCTTTATCTTCGGTGATTTCTTCAACCGGTCTATTGAGTTGTTTAGAAATAAGTTCTTTAACCTTATCGACTGTTGCCATCAAACGTATCCTCCATATTATTAATACATATATTATAATATATTTATCATTTAATTGCAAGCATAATTAAAACTTTTTTATTTTAAGGCTCACAAATAAGCACATTCATAGAGTATGGTTTAATATTTATTTCTCCTTTATAGCACTCATTTTTTATCAAATCCAATAAAATTCCACCGAACTCAAAACAATACTCTTTTTCACCAACGTTCACAGCTATCAAAACTTCGCTGTTGTCATCTGAGCGTGAATAACAGTAAAAGCCGTTAGAAACGCAAATTTCTTTTATCTCTCCACAAGTAAATGCCGAATAATTCTGTCTTAACCCACCTAAAAATTTATACCACTCAATCAATTCATTATCTTCTCTTCCCCAAGGATAAGTAGCC
>JAGASB010000329.1 GCA_017621955.1 Clostridia bacterium
CCGTTGAAGCCGTTCTTGAACTAAATAAGGAAAGGGCGCTATCTCTTGGCGTTGAAGAAAGCAAAATCGCTTCAAGCATAGAAGAAGTAGTATCAAATCCCAGCGTTGATATAGTGGTAGAAGTTATCGGCGGAACGGGCGTTGCAAAAACGTTCGTAACAAAAGCGCTTATGAGTGGGAAGACGGTTGTTACTTCAAACAAAGAACTCTTTGCAAAGCATTGGCCCGAACTTGAAGCCGAAGCAAAGAAGATGAACGCAGGTTTATTCTTTGAAGCAAGTTGCGTGGGTGGCGTTCCTATTAAAAGAACGTTGCAAGACGGTATGCAAGCAAATAAAATTCTTTCTATTAAGGGTATTATCAACGGTACGACCAACTATATACTTACTAAGATGGCAAACGAAGGCAGTACTTATGAAGAAGCATTGAAAGAAGCACAACGCTTAGGTTATGCGGAATTTAATCCCACTGCCGACGTTGAAGGTTTTGACGCAACGTATAAACTTTCAATTCTTTCAAGCCTTGCATTTAACAAAAAGATTTGTATTGAAAACGTTTATAGGGAAGGCATAACAGCCGTAACCAAAGAAGACATAGCATACGGAAAAGAAATGGGCTATACGTTAAAACTTTTGGGTATCGGTAAGGATACTGAAAAGGGCGTTGAAGTAAGGGTGCACCCGACTTTCGTTAAAAACGACAATCCTTTGGCATCTGTCAACGATTCGTTTAACGCAGTTCACCTTGTTGGCGATGCAGTTGGCGAAATTATGCTTTACGGTAGGGGCGCAGGTGCGTTGCCGACAGGCAGTGCAATCGTTTCGGACGTAATCTTCGCTGCAAAGCACGACGAATACTTCTATGCAACGTTTGAAAACAATGAAAAAGGTAATAAAGAAACCAAGTTCGTTTCAGATTTTACTTCCAAATATTATATAAGACTCACCGTAAAAGATATGACGGGCGTTCTGTCAAAGATAGCCGGCGCATTTGCTAAATACGACGTAAGTTTAGCAGAAGTTAAACAGGTTGCTGTCAGTGAAGGTAAGGCGCAAATAATAGTAAACACTCACTTGTGCAGTGAAAGTTCTGTTAAAAAGACGCTTGAAAAACTTTCTAACCTAGACGAAGTTATTGAAATTAACGGAACGATAAGAATGGAAGATTAATTAAAGGGGGCTTGTTTAAGCCCCTTTTTTTTGAATATCAATAGTAAATGTTTGACTTTTTTTGATATAAATGATAAAATAACCCAAATATTATAGGAGATGGCACCAATGAATCACCATACTCACCAACAAAATGAAGAAATCTTAAAGCTTACTAAACTGTACTCTTTGAACGAAAAGTTTACAGAAGAAACTTATAAGGCAAATCAAGTAAAAAGGGGACTTCGTGACGAAAAGGGCGCAGGCGTTGTTACGGGACTTACTGACATATCTGACGTTATTGCAAAAAAGAACGTTGACGGTGTTTTAGTTCCCTGTGCAGGTGAACTTTATTACCGCGGTATAGACGTTCGTAAAATGATAGAAAATTACGACGATGAATTGCGTTGCGGTTTTGAAGAAGCAACTTACCTTTTGCTCTTTAATAAACTTCCCACAAGAAAGGAATTAAGCGACTTTAACAAACTTTTGGCAAGTTATCGTAGACTTCCTAAAAACTTCGTTAGGGACGTTATTATGAAAGCGCCTAATAAAGACATAATGAACACTATCGCAAGGTGTGTTTTAAATCTTTACAGTTATGACCATCTTGCGCTTGATAATTCTATCGGCAATGTGTTAAGGCAAAGTTTACAACTTATTTCAATCACGCCTATGCTTGCAGTTTACGCTTATAACGCACATATGCACTATAACGAAAATAAGAGCCTTATAATACATAGACCAAAGCCCGAATATTCTACTGCGGAAAATATTTTACATATGCTCCGTCCCGACAGCAAGTTTACTGAACTTGAAGCAAAGGTTTTGGATATCGCGTTTATTTTACACGCAGAACACGGTGGTGGTAACAACTCATCGTTTACCACGCACGTCGTAACAAGTGCTGGTTCTGATACTTACTCAACAATAACGGCAGCGCTCTGCTCTCTTAAAGGACCAAGGCACGGCGGTGCGAATATCAAGGCTATGGAAATGATGGCCGATATTAAGAAAAACGTTAGCGATTGGGAAGACGAAGACGAACTTAGAGCATACCTTGCAAAACTTCTTGCGGGCGAAGGCTACGACCATACAGGTTTAATTTACGGTATGGGGCACGCCGTATATTCGATATCAGACCCAAGAGCGCAAGTGTTTAAAGGTTTTGTTGAAAAGCTTGCTGCTGAAAAGGGCAGAAAGAAAGAATTTAGGTTCTACGATAAGGTTGAAAGAATTTCACAACAACTCATTTGCGAAAAGAGAAAGATTATAAAGGGCGTATCTGCAAACGTGGACTTTTATAGTGGTTTCGTTTACAATATGCTTGGACTTCCTGTCGAACTCTTTACACCGATGTTCGCTGTTGCAAGAATGTCTGGTTGGAGTGCGCATAGACTTGAAGAACTTTATAACTCTGGCAAAATTATCCGTCCTGCATACGTTTCAACCAACGGCAGAAATCCCTACGTTTCACTTGACGATAGAAAGTAATATAAAATTTTACAAACAAAAACGGCACTTTGTTAAGTGCCGTTTTTCTATGTGCTAAAATTAAACTTTTTTATTAAAGCAATCGCAACGGTGAGTTCCAACGTAACCTGTATCGTTACACTTTTCACAAGCGTAGATAGGTGATAAATCTCTTAAAGAAAGTCCTTTTGTTTTAAGCAACTTTTCAGCGCTTAAAGTAATGGAATTTTTTTCTTGTTCAAGTTGCTTTAACGTGGATAAATCGTTTGCAATCTCTGCAAAGGCAAGGTCCTTTTCGATGCCGTTAATTCTGCTATAAAGTTCTGGAAAGCCTTCAATTTCCATTGCCGTATCGTTATTTTTTTGCGCACGGGATAGTGCAAGTCGTCTTCTTCTTTCGTATTCACGGTTATATGCTTCTTGCGAATCGTCGTTTGAAGTTGTGATTGTACTAACGCCTTCAACGGTGAACACACCGTTATTTTTCCAGTTGCTAAGTATACCGTTCATATACGCAGTGGGGGAACTTTTTCCTGCTGAAAGTTTAGCAGCTTCCAAAATCATTTCTTCTGAAAAATTCCAACTGCGCCAAACGTTAAGGTTATCTCTATCCCAAGGGTTTGGTCTACGGTTTACGCCAACGGTTGATAAAATTTTTGCAATAAACGCATCGGTTTTCTTTTCTTGTTCAAAATAATCGCCAACGCCCGATAGGGTGATAAAGCCACGTCCACGCAAAAGTTCAACAAGTTCGTCCATATCACGCAATGTGTTTTTTCCTGTCTTAAAGCAATGTGATGCGATAAATAAGAGTGCATCTTCTTCAAAGCCGAAAGAAAGCCATTTTTTAGTGTAGGTATCGACGACCGTATCAAGTACGTCAACGTAAACGGAAAGAGCCTTGTTGATTTTTATAGCAAGGTCGTAAACGGCTTGTTTGTTGACCATATACTGCGCAATTTCTTCTTTGGAAAAACTTTTCATCGAATAAAGTTCCATAAGGAATTCGTCAAGTTTAGCCATACTGCCTTTTTTAATCTTACTTGCAGCAAACACGATGTTTTCGGCATCAAACGAAAGTTCTTGCATCCATTTTTTAAGAAGTTGAGCATCTTCATAATCAGGTTGTCGTCTAAGCGACATAGCCTTTAATATCTGTTCTATAACGCCCGTTCTAACTATGTAAGAAGAAAGTTCCTTTTCAACTTTTTCAACCGTACAAATTCCACGATTTCCAAAGTCTTTTGCAACTTTTGAAACGTATCTATACGAAATAGAGCCACCCTTTCTATCCGTACAATATTTAACTATCATAAGCATAGCGTCGGGCTTAATTGAATACGTTTCCATAATGTTAAAGTATTCTGTAAATTCACCCGTCGAAATCATACGGTCGGGAAGAAGAGCTTGAAGCCCTTTTGAAAATTCGGTATATTTTTCTGCTTTAATCTTTCTTGGTTTAGCACCTAGCGTATTTCTAACGGGATTATATTGAACAGAATAAGGGTCGGTTGTCAAAACGTCAAGAAGTCCAAATTCTTCCCAAAAAGTAAAGCAATCTTTAATTTCGGTCGGTGTCATTTTAAGTGCTTTTGCCATATCTTCTAAACTTTGGTCAAACTCTGGGTGACGGCAA
>JAGASB010000330.1 GCA_017621955.1 Clostridia bacterium
AAGGATGAACTAATATGTGGAACGGCAAACTCAAAGCTGTAACGTTTAGTTTTGACGATGGGGTTTTGCAAGACGTCCGTGCGATAAAAATACTTGACAAATATGGATTGAAAGGCACTTTCAACTTAAATTCGGGTTATTTTGGTACTTATACTAAAAATAATTATGCAACGTATGTAAAGGTTGATGCACAAGTCGTAAAAGATATTTATGCGGGGCATGAAGTTGCAGCGCATACTCTTACACACCCGTACTTATTGGATTTAGATGAGAACGGCATAATTTGGCAAGTGGAAAAGGATAGGGAAATCCTATCTGAACTTTGTGGATACGAAGTGGTGGGATTAGCATATCCTGGTCGTGAATTTAACAGCGACGATAGAGTTGCAAGTATTATTAAAAATAATACAGGGATTAAATATGCACGAACCAATACTAATACCTATAATTTTGACTTGCAAGAAAATTATTATCGCCTAAACCCAACTGTTCCGGCAAATTCGCCCGACTGTTTTGAAGTGGCGAAAAAATTTATACAAGCTAAGGCTGAAAAACCACAGTTACTTTACGCTTGGGGGCACACTTATGAGTTTGACGGTGTGTACGTCGATTGGATAAAATTCGAAGAGTTTTGCGAATTTTTATCTAATCGTGATGATGTTTTTTATGGAACTAATAAAGAAGTATTACTTTGATGCTAAAATAAAGGAGAATTAAAATGGACAAATGTATACCTGTCGTTGTCATTAAAGAACTTAATGAAATTGATAAAATTTTAACTGCACTTAAAAATAGCGGGATTATGTGTGCTGAAATTACTTTTAGAACGGCTTGTGCGGAAGAAGCAATTAAATATGCCGTTAAAAACTATCCCGATATGAGTATCGGTGCAGGAACTGTAATCAACGCTGAACAATGCGAAAAGGCACTTGAAGCGGGCGCTCAATTTATCGTATCGCCTGGTCTTTCAATAGGCGTAGCAAAAATTTGTAAAGAAAACAACGTTCCGTATTATCCCGGTTGTGTAACGCCAACTGAGATTATGCAAGCACTTGAACTTGGTATAAATATAGTTAAGTTTTTCCCTGCAAACGTTTATGGCGGTTTGAAGGCGTTAAAAGCTCTTTCAGCACCATTCCCACAAATTAAGTTTATTCCTACGGGTGGTGTTGATAGGGGGAATATCGACGAATTTTTGGCGTTTGATAAGGTGTATGCAATAGGTGGTTCTTTCTTTGTAAAAGAAGCACTTGAAAAGATGGAGGATAAATAATATGAAGAAAGTAGTTACTTTTGGTGAATTAATGTTAAGGCTTGCTCCCGAAAATTATTTAAGATTCGTACAGAGCGAAAAGTATGAAGCTACTTTTGGCGGTGCAGAAGCAAACGTTGCAGTTAGCCTTGCAAATTATGGCGTTGATGCTGCATTTGTAACCAAACTTCCTACGCACGAAATAGGTCAATCGGCAGTAAACTCATTGAGAAAATTTGGCGTTGATACGTCAAAAATCGTTCGTGGTGGCGAAAGAGTTGGCATTTACTATTGTGAAAAAGGCGCAAGCCAAAGACCTAGTAAGGTTATTTACGATAGAGCATATTCTGCGATTGCTATGGCAAAAGAAGAAGACTTCGATTGGGATAATATTTTCGACGGTGCTGAATGGTTCCACTTTACAGGTATTACACCTGCACTTTCTGATGAAGTTGCAAAAATTTGCGAAATAGCTTGTAAAAAGGCAAAAGAAAAAGGTATAACAATTTCTTGCGACCTTAACTTCCGTAAAAAATTATGGAGTAAAGAAAAAGCAGGCAAAGTTATGAGCGTTCTTTGTAATTATATCGATTACTGCATTGCAAACGAAGAAGATGCGAAAGACGTTTTTGGAATTGAAGCAGACAACACCGATATATATGGCGGTAAATTAAATAGGGAAGGTTATATTTCAGTTGCTAAAAAATTGACCGATAAGTTCAATTTCAAGGGTGTTGCAATTACTTTAAGAGAAAGTAAATCTGCTAATGATAACGATTGGTCGGGTATGCTTTATACTGACGGACAAGCATATTTTTCTAAAAAATATTCAATGCACATCGTTGACCGTGTTGGCGGTGGTGACAGCTTTGGTGGCGGTCTTATATATTCACTTGTTGAGGGGTATGACAGTCAAAGTGCTATTGAATTTGCAGTCGCAGCAAGTTGCTTAAAGCATTCTATTGAAGGCGATTACAACATGATGTCTGTTGCAGAAGTTAAAAATCTTGCCGGTGGCGACGCTTCTGGTAGGGTTCAAAGATAATAAGAAAATAATTGATGATTTTTGCAGTCATTATGTTTGACAAAAAGCAAAATTGGGAATAATAAAAAGCGAAAAAACCACGCTGTTTGCGTGGTTTTTTAGTTGTATGATTAAAGACAAACCATTATTTTCGTTAGCCCTTAATCATTGTTCTTTTATTTACTTTTATCGCTTGAATATTTCATATTTGCTAGGTGCTAAATCTAAAAAAAGCACTATCGAACAATGCTCCGAGGGATTTTAAGGCTGATTACAGGGGTTTTTCTTGGGAAAAATTTAAAAAAGCCACCTAAAAAATCAAAAAATTTTACGATTAAAAATATTAGAAAAACAAAGATAAATCTTGCCTTTTTTCTTAAAAAACTTAAAAAGACTTGTTCCCAAAATCCCCCTAGGGGCTTCGGTCATACTTAAAGAGCCTTAAAAACTTTAGTTTTTTCATTATTTTTTGCCTCATCGTCCCATTGAGTTAGATATTTTTCACCCGAAAACGCTCGTTTTCGGGTGTTTTTTCTTCTTTTTTATTAGTTTTTATAAAATAGATTTTTTATTAAAACCCTAATTTTACAAATTTTTTCCCAAGATTTTAAATATAATTTTTTTGGGCAATCTTTACTTTTTGACTAAAATCGGCTTTTGAAAGTAAAGATTTTTGTTTTTAAAGGCAATATCCTAAAACAATTGAAAAAAATGGCAAAAAAAGGTATAATAGAGCAAAGGGAAATATGATATGAATATAAAAATAAAAAAAATTAAAATTAAATCAAATAATATTTGCTATGGACCAGCACCAGAGCCAGAAGATGAAGTTGAGCAAGTTTTAACAATCGCAAAAACTGGAAAAGTTTGGTTTTATGGTTATAAATATATTGGCACAAGGAGTAGGTCAATTATAAATAACATAGGCGAAAAATCTGCATATCTAATTTTTGAATTAATTTCAAAATGGATAGATGCTGGTCTTTTTTGTTACGCAACTGATGTGGGCACTTGGGATATGGTTATAACAGATGAAAATAATAAATTATACAAATTTGATGGTTCATTAATGGAAGATTTGATTGTTGATGGTATCGCAATATCCGAAACTATTAGAGATATTGTAAAAGTTGATGATATGTTCGTTTTTGATGGAAACAAGAAAGAGTGAATTGATAAATAAGACCCGCATTGATAAATACTATTTTTACATAAGTTAAAAACTATTTACTAATATTCTACTAGATGTTGAGCAAATCTTAAAAAAGGCCCATTCTGAAATTAAAAAACAGATCGGGTTTTATGCATTAATAAATGCCATAACTTATTGCAAATTTTAACAAATTATGCTATTATAAATAAAAATGGGAGGTCTTAGTGTATGAAACCTGAAAGCGTATCAGAAAAAATGATGTATAATACAATTAGGATTGTAACTAAGGATGGTTTCGGGACAGGTTCTTATTTTAATTTTAATATAAACGGGCGAATAGTTCCAGTCATAATAACCAATCAACATGTATTGGATTATAAATGTGACGAAGTAACCACTTTCTTCGTTCATATAAAAGATGAGCAGGGTAACCCTGGTGATAATATTAAAATAACCTATAATGCTAAATGGATTTTTCATGACAAACTTGACATCTGTTATTGCTATGTAAATCCTTTGTTTGAAGAAATAAAAGATAAACTAGGAAAAGAAGTATATTATATTGCAAATGATGAAACATTAATTTATTCCAAAGAAAAACTAAAAGAATTAAGCGCAATAGAAGAACTTGTTATGGTTGGTTATCCGATTGGGTTGTGGGATGAAAAAAACAATTTACCAATTTTTAGAAAAGGATTTACGGCGAATCACCCAGCGATAGATTTTAATGAGAATGGAGTTGGGTTAATAGACATGGCTTGTTTTCCAGGTTCTTCGGGTTCACCGATATATATTTTAAATGAGGGAAGTTATCGTGATAAAAAAGGTAACACTTATTTTGGCAATTCGAGGGTAATATTAATTGGTTATTTATTTGCTGGACCACGTTATTCTGCGAATGGAGAATTAATTGTTGAGAATATCCCTACGCAGCATAAAATCACCCCACAAACTAAAATTATGGTAAATTTAGGCTACTATATTAAGGCTTCAGAAATTTTAAGTTTTAAGAAACAAATAGAATTGGATATAAATGAAAAATAATATTAACTCATTAAAATCTTTACTTTTTGGCTAAAATCGCCTTTTTAAAGTAAAGATTTTTGTTTTTAAAGGTAATACAAAAAACAATTGAAAAAAATGGCAAAAAGGGGTATAATATAGTTATTAGAAAATAAGGAGATATTATTATGAAAATTGCAGTAACTTATGACAATGAACAAATTTTTCAACATTTCGGGCATACCGAACAGTTTAAGATTTACGATGTAAAAAACGATAAAATAATTTCTAAAACCGTTATCAGCACTAACGGCCAAGGTCACGGCGCATTATCAAGTTTCTTAAAAGAGAACAACGTAGATGTTCTTATTTGTGGTGGCATAGGCGGTGGCGCTATTAGTGCACTTAACGAACTCGGTATTAAATTATTCGGTGGCGTTAGTGGCGATTGCGACAGCGCAGTAGAAGCATTTTTGAAAAACGAACTTAACTTTAATCCTAACATAAGATGCTCTCATCACGACCACGAACACGGCGACGGTGCTCACACTTGTGGCGAACATGGTTGTGGAAAAGGAAGTTGCCATCACAACTAAAATAAATTAAAAACGCCTTTATCGGAGGGTAAAATGAAAATCGTAATCGTGGGTGGGGTTGCAGGTGGTGCAACTGCCGCAGCAAGAATAAGAAGACTAAACGAACACGCAGAAATTATTATTTTTGAGCGTTCGGGCTTTATTTCATACGCAAACTGTGGTTTGCCGTATTATATCGGTGGTGTTATTGAAGATAAGGAAGATTTGACACTTCAAACCCCCGAAAGTTTCTTTCGCCGTTTTAGAATAGTAGCAAAAGTTAATCACGAAGTAACGGATATTGACGTGCAAAATAAAATAGTCCACGTAACTGACCTAAAAACGGGAACGAGTTTTAGCGAAACCTACGATAAACTCATTTTATCACCCGGGGCAAAACCGATATTGCCCGATTTCTATACTGAAAACGAAAGGACTTTTACACTTCGCACCGTAGAAGATACGCTTAAAATTCGTGCTTTTGTAGAGCAAAAACAGCCTAAAACGGCAGTTGTTATAGGTAGTGGCTTTATCGGTCTTGAAATGGCAGAAAACCTTGCAGAATTAGGCATTAAAACTACTATTGTGCAACGCTCTAACCATCTTTTGCCGACGGTTGACTGTGATATGGCGTCGTTTATCCACGCTACAATGCGTCACCACGGCGTACAATTGTTACTAAACACTAACACAAATAAAATGAGTATTACAGGCGAACAAGTTTCGCTTGACCTTGATAATGGCTCGAATATAAGCGCTGATATGGTTGTGCTTGCAGTTGGCGTTACGCCCGAAAATACGCTTGCT
>JAGASB010000331.1 GCA_017621955.1 Clostridia bacterium
AAAGCGTTACACTTGCCGATATTATTGAAAAACCAGATAACTATTCAATTTAGTATTATTAAAATTTTTTCTAAAAAATGTCTTTTAACACTTGACAAAGCATAAACCTAGTAATATAATATGTAAAAATATTAAACCGTTGACGGAGAGTAAGTAAGTTTTATTTCCTTATCTCAAGAGAGTTGCAGATGGTGCGATTGCAACGTTAAGAGTAAAACTGAATGGACTCCTAAGGGCGAACGAAAGCGAAATTATTCGCAAGTAGCAATCGACGGGAACTGCACCCGTAAAAAGGCAGAGCGTATGTTGGTACGTGAAAATAAGTGGGCTTATTTTATAGTAAGTCAATTTGGGTGGCACCACGGTAAGAATTTATCGTCCCGAAGAGTAGATTTTTCTACTTTTCGGGATTTTTATTTATAAGGAATTTACTATGAACCAAAAAATTATATTTAGATGGCGGGATTTTCCCGCAAAAAATTATTCAATCTGCTTTTAATTACTAATATATAAAATAATAAGGAGAATAAAAAAATGAAAAACCAAATTCCATACAAAATTTATTTAAATGAAACTGAACTTCCTAAGAAATGGTTAAATCTTAGAGCGTTTATGAACAAAAAACCTGCGCCACTTCTTAACCCTGCAACCTTAAAACCTATGACCAAAGAAGAACTTTCAAGTGTTTTTTGTACTGAACTTGTAAACCAAGAGCTTGATGAAACCACCCCCTATATCGAAATTCCCAAAGAAATAAGAGAATTTTACAAAATGTATCGCCCTGCACCACTTGTTCGCGCGTATTGTTTGGAAAAGGCACTTGGCACGCCCGCCAAAATTTATTACAAATTTGAAGGAAACAACACTTCGGGCTCTCACAAACTCAATTCGGCAATAGCGCAAGCATATTACGCTAAAAAGCAAGGGCTTAAAGGCGTCACTACCGAAACGGGCGCCGGTCAATGGGGCACGGCTCTTTCTATGGCTTGTTCGTATTTCGGACTTGATTGCAAGGTCTTTATGGTAAAATGTTCTTACGAGCAAAAACCGTTTAGACGCGAAGTTATGAGAACTTACGGCGCTTTCGTTACTCCTTCGCCGTCAAACACTACCAACGTCGGCAGAAAGATTTTGGAAGAATTCCCCGAAACTACCGGCTCTCTCGGCTGCGCAATTTCCGAAGCCGTTGAAGCGGCGGTAACTTCCGACGGATACCGTTACGTTTTAGGCAGCGTGTTAAACCAAGTGCTTTTGCATCAATCGGTTATAGGCATTGAAACCAAAACCGCAATGGATAAATACGGAATTAAGCCCGATACGATTATAGGTTGCGCCGGTGGTGGATCTAACCTTGGCGGCTTAATTGCTCCGTTTATGGTAGAAAAACTGCAGGGTAAAGAAAATTATCAAATTATAGCAGTAGAGCCTGCGTCGTGTCCGTCGCTTACTCGCGGTAAATACGTATACGATTTCTGCGATACCGGCAAAGTTTGCCCTATGACAAAAATGTATACGCTCGGCTCTGGATTTATTCCATCAGCAAACCACGCGGGTGGACTTCGCTATCACGGTATGGCGTCTACACTTTCAGAACTTTACGACCAAGGACTTATGGAAGCGAGAGCGGTTGAACAAACTGAAGTGTTTAAGGCGGCAGAACAGTTTGCAAGAGTTGAAGGCATACTTCCCGCCCCCGAATCTTCACACGCGATTAGAGTTGCTATAGACGAAGCGTTAAAATGTAAAAAAACGGGCGAAGAAAAGACTATACTTTTCGGTTTAACGGGTACAGGATACTTTGATATGGTTGCTTACCAAAAATTCCACGACGGCGAAATGAGCGACTATATTCCTACCGACGAAGATTTACAAAAGGGTTTTGACGGAATACCTAAAATTAATTTATAACAACAAAAGAACGGACGGGCTTTTGCCTATCCGTTCTTTTTTATCCGCTATGTATTAAATTCTATCTCTAACAAGATCGCCCATTTTTTTGCAGCCTACTTTAATTTTACCTTCTTGCATAATATCGCCCGTGCGGTATCCGTCGTCAAGCGTTTTGTTTACGGCAAGTTCTATTGCATCGGCTTCTTCTTTCATATCAAAAGAATAGCGTAGCATCATAGCCACAGATAAAATAGTTCCCAAAGGATTTGCAATATCTTGACCTGCAATATCAGGGGCAGAACCATGAATAGGCTCGTACATACCAAGAGTTGTTGAAGAAAGAGATGCTGACGGCATCATACCGATTGACCCCGTAAGCATTGAAGCTTCGTCCGATAAAATATCCCCAAACATATTTTCAGTAACCAAAACGTCAAACTGCGTTGGGTTTTTAATTAGTTGCATAGCCGTGTTATCAACCAAAATATCACTATATTCTACTTCGGGATATCCTTCCGCTAAACGGTGCATAACTTTTCTCCAAAGTCTTGAAGTTTCTAAAACGTTTGCTTTATCAACGGACGCAAGTTTTTTGTTCCTTTTCATAGCCGTTTCAAAAGCTACTCTACCGATACGTTCAATTTCGCTTTCAGAATAAGGCATTATATCGGTTGCTAATACTTCGCCGTTTACAACTTCGGTTTTCTTTTCGCCAAAATATACACCGCCCGTAAGTTCCCTAACGATTAAAAGGTCTATGCCGTTACCTACGATTTCTTGTTTTAACGGTGACGAATTAGCAAGTTGGGGGAAAAGTTTAGTTGGGCGCAAATTTGCAAAAAGCCCAAGTTCTTTTCTAACTGCAAGAAGCGCTTTTTCAGGACGAATATTTGCAGGGCAGTTATCCCATTTAGGTCCACCTACAGCACCTAATAAAACGCTATCTGCATCTTTACATTTTTGCATATTTTCATCAGTTATAGGCACTCCGTATTTATCAATAGAGCAACCGCCAATATCCACGTAAGTATAATTAAAAGTATGCCCGAATTTTTCGCCGACTTTATCTAAAACCTTTATTGCTTCTGCTATAATTTCAGGACCAATTCCGTCACCCGATAAAACGGTAATATTTTTATTCATAATTATTCTCCTTTTAAGGACGCTAAAAGTCCACCTTTTCTAATAATGTTTTGAATAAATGCGGGGAAGGGTTGTGCTTTATAAGTTTTTCCCGTAGTAATATCGGTTATAAGACCGGTATCAAAGTCAACGCTAACTTGGTCGCCTGCGTTAATTTCTTCAGCCGCTTGTTCGCACTCTAAAATAGGAAGTCCTATATTTATTGCGTTGCGATAAAAAATACGCGCAAAACTTTTAGCGATAACGCAACCCGTTCCACAAGTTTTAATAACGAGTGGTGCGTGTTCACGGGAAGAACCGCAACCAAAATTCCAACCTGCAACCATAACGTCGCCCACGCTTACTTTTTTAACGAACTCCGTGTCAACATCTTCCATACAATGAAGCGCAAGTTCTTTTGCGTTAGAAGTATTAAGATAACGAGCAGGAATTATAACGTCCGTATCTACGTTATCAGGATATTTAAAAACTTTACCTTTTACGTTCATTTTAGTTCTCCTTTGGATTTGTAATATATCCCGTAATAGCGCTTGCTGCCGCAGTTAACGGACTTGCAAGGTAAACTTCGCTCTTAACGTGTCCCATACGACCAACGAAATTTCTATTTGTCGTTGCGATACAACGTTCGCCTTCTGCCAAAATTCCCATATATCCACCAAGACAAGGTCCACAAGTAGGGGTAGAAACTACTGCTCCTGCGTCAATAAACGCTGTAACGTAACCCTTTTCCACGCACTCTTTATATATTTGCATAGTTGCAGGTATTATTATACAACGTACGCCGTCAGCAACTTTTTGACCTTTTAACACGTTATACGCCGCCGTCATATCTTCCATTCTACCGTTAGTGCAACTGCCGATAACTACTTGGTCGATTTTAATATCACTTAATTCACTTGCAGGGTGAGTATTTTTGGGAAGATGTGGACAAGCAACCGTAGGAACGATTTTACTTAAATCAATATCTATAACTTTTTCGTATTCAGCGTCTTCATCCGCAGAGAAAATGGCAGGTTTTCTTTCACTTCTGCCGTTTAAGTATTCAAATGTTTTTTCATCTACGGGGAAGATGCCGTTTTTAGCGCCTGCTTCTATTGCCATATTGCAAATACAAAGTCTATCGTCCATAGATAAACTGCTTACGCCATCGCCCGTAAATTCCATACTTTTATAGAG
>JAGASB010000332.1 GCA_017621955.1 Clostridia bacterium
AAAAACTATCGGTTTTTTATAAGTGTATTCTTTTCCGTGAGAAAGAGTTGCACTCTTTTGCAAGCCGATTTCAACCTTTTCAACAAGGTTGTATAAGGGGAAACAAATAGTAATATTTCTATGTTTTCTGCCACCAGGAAGATAAATTATACCTTGCCATTCATCTTTAAAATCAAACGGTGGAATAAATATTTTATAGAACTTACTTTCCTTTTCTCCGTCAATATAAAGGTCAAAACCTGCACTACCAGAATAGTTCATATTCCTAAGATGAATTTCGGGCATTTTAACACGAATAGCAACATACTTTGAGTTTGTTGAAAACCTTACTCTGCCGCCTGCGGTGTTTCTTCCAAAATACTGCATACCTGCACCGATTTTATCACAAACGTCAAGCGGTACACGGTGAAATTCGCTAGTATTTTTAGGGTCAACCAATCCGTAAATATCAAACGCATCAAACTTTCTTATATCGTGAAAAACACAGTCTTTTTCGGATATAACAGCGTTTGATTTTAGGTTTTGGTCAAGCATCTCAATATATTCTGTATAGTTCATAATTAACCTTTAAATAAAACTAATTAAACTTCAAACACCTTCATATTTAGTGCTTTACCAACACGTTTTAATTGTTCGGTTACATCCCCTAGCGTTACGATACAGTGGTGAGATACGCCAAAGTCAAATACTTCTTCCAAATATTCGTTTACGGGCTTATCAACCTTAATAACTGCGTGAAGTTCGTCAAACGCAAGTTGTGGGAAGTCTATGCTTTCGCCCTTTGAAACTAAAAGTCTATATCCTTCGGGACCTTCCATAATGTGTGCAATAGTTGCTACGCCCGGTTTTAAGATAAGTTCATAGTTACAACCAGCACCTTCAAAGCCCCATTCTTCTGGCGTACGGGTAAGGAAAATATCCTTTTCATCCTTTGCCATATCGGGAGTGCCAAGGCCGTGTCCGATAACGAAAATAGAGTTGCTTTCGGTATCATATTCGCCCCATTCGCCCATAAGCGCTGCTCTGCCGTTGATTGAACGCATAAGCATCATTGTAACAAGTCCGCCAAGGTCGCCTTCGCAGTTGACTGACATTCCCGTTCTTTCCATAAGAAGTGACGCACCCATTCTTGCAGAAGTTAATACCTGACGTTGAACGAAGTGTTGGTCAAGGAAGCACATTGCGTCAAGTGAAAATCTCTTAGCAAGTCTTTCCATTGCGATTGCAAGTTTCATTGCACGGAAAACGTCAACTCTTGTAACGTTTTTAGTCTTAAAGCGTGCAAGAATTTTCTTGGTTTCTTCTTCGGCTTCTTCGTCGCTTACTTCTTTCCAAATATCTAAAAGGTGTGAACTTTGAATTTGAATAATATTAGCACCAAAAGTGCTCTTAAAGAACGTTTTAGAAAGTTCTATATCATACATACCACGGAAAACGTGTCCGATAATACCGATGTTTGATTCGTTAAGGTCTTTAACGGCTTGCATACCGCCCATATAGTTATCAATTTCCGTATATGCTCTTTCATCGTGAATATGACCTACAACGATTTTGTAGTCACGTTTCATTTTGCGAAGCGTACCCGTAATTTGAGCAATACCGATAACTGCACTGTTACGGAGACTGCCTTCATAATCGCCGTTTTTATCAACGTTTGCGTGTGGTTGTTCTGAGAATATAATTAAGGGTTTTTCTGAAACGTAATCAAGCGCAGTAAGCGTGATAAAGTCTGCGGTATAAGTGCCGTAAACAAGTAAAACTACGTCTACTTCTTCTTTTTTAAGCATTTTTCCTGCTTCCGCAGCAGTGTCAAGGGTGTCTACCATACCCGTAAAGATTGCATTAGGATATTTTTCTTTAATCCTATCGGTAACAACCTTTAAGTCGCCTTCAACCTTTTCTCTTAAAGTAGGATACATTCTCCAATATTCGAAATATCCACAAGTTAAAACGCCCACTTTTAACGGACTTTTAATCTTACCACCGGTTAAAATATCACCAGACTGTTCTGCGCCTTCTTCAAACGATACAACTTTTTTAATTTCTGCCATTTCTACTATCTCCTTTTATCTACCCATTTTGTCTAATATTGACAATGCGGTATTTCTTAAAATATTTTCTCTATCTTCATCGGTAATGTCAGCAAATAATACGCTACCGATTGCATAATTCGGGTCGTACCACGGTAAATCCGTACCGAAAACAACCCTGTCTGAACCAACTTCTCTACACATTTTTGCTATTACGCCATTGTTGCGGTGAATATCGCAAATGTCTAAAATCAAGTTCTTATGTGTTTTTGCAAGTTCAATCACTTCGTCAAGTGCGCCAGGTGCTGAATGCCCTGCTATAAACTGAACGTTGTGATATTTTTCTAATACAGGCTTAACGTTTCTTGGATGGTTGCAAGGACTTTTGCCCCAAGTGTGTGATAAAAATGCAAACTTATTATCATCTGCAAATTGAAGCGCCTTATCATACTCTTTACTTTCAAGCATAGTGTGATGATATTCAGGTAAAACCTTTATACCGATAAACTTTTTATCCTTAAAAGTTTCTTCTAGCTGTGCTTCGTATTCCTTGTAATACGCTGGTATAAATGAATAGTACGCTTTTACCCTTGTTGGATATTTGGCAATATATTTTTTAATGTTTTCATTAAAGCATCCACCACCAAACATATCGTTATGCGGGGCGCACCAAATCATTTCGATATTTTCTTCATCCATTAGTTTTACGCAACCGTCAATATCGTAACAGGGTGATGAACAGCCCTTGATATCATCCATATGCGTATGAGAGTCAATAATCTTAAAAGATTGGATTTTACCCGTATCTAAAAATTCTTCAATATATTTTGATTTAATTTTAGGTATCATTATTTAACGCCCCCTTTTGCAAGATTTTCTGCCCACAATCTTTCAGCGTTGGCGTGTGCAATATTTTCTTTGTCGTTTGCACTTATCTTTGCACCGATAAGGGTTGTCATTGGTCCACCGATATTATCCGACGGGAAGTTTGAACCAAAAAGCATTCTTTCTGAGCCAAATTTATTGACAAACGCCTCTATACCACGCACTTCTTGGAAGTCGGAAGTATCAACGTAAACGTTTTTATAAGCATTTACTAACGGATAGAAAAACCTATCACTGCCCCATAAACCGTAGTTTGTTATTATCACGGTTAGTTTTGGAAATTCTTTCATAACCGCAAAGATATGTTCCCAATCGTTGTTTGGTGAAAGATACAAAGGTACTTTCTTTTCGGTAAGCATATCAAGAGTATCACCACAAGTGATTCTATCAAGCATATAACGGTCGGCTTTGGGGAAAGCACGAAGTCCAAACACGTTATACTTTTGCATTTTTTCTAAAAGTTTTTCAACGGTGTGTTCCTTATCCGTGATAGACGGAAGCATTGCAAGAACGGCTTTAAGTCTACCCGTATAAGTTTTAGGGTCAGAAAGCAATTGTTCATTGCCGTAAGTAGGAGCAACGTCCACTACGCTTTGATGGTAAACGCACGCTTCGTCAACACCGCAACGGTCCATTTCTTTCAAAAGTTCGTCAGCATTTGCAGCTTGGTCAACTTTTTCGCAAATAATGTAGTCTTCGTGATTGACTATATATTTGTTTACCGAAGCAAGACCAATGCTTGCACTACAATCAATAAACTTCATAATTTACTCCATTTGTTTTTTTATTTTTATTTAATGTCTAAGAATTCAGCGGGATTATCAATTAGCATTTTATCAATATCACGCACGCTTATACCCATATCTTTGAGCATAGGCTTAAAATGTCTTAATAAATGTGCATAACCGTTACCACCGTATGGAATCAACATACTCTTTAAGCAAATATCGTTAGAGAGCAAGATTTTATCAGCAAAGCCTTTTTTAACAAGTTCAGCAATAAAGTGTGCACGTTCTAAGTCATAAGCAAACCTACCGTGTAAAAGACCTTGGTTTTCCTTTGGAACGTAAAATTCCTTACCGATATTGTCAAATTCAACGTATGCACCCATATCAAGAAGACTTAAAACGTAATCCATTCTTAAATCAACGTCTATATGGTCGATACAAATTTTTTTAGGCTTAACACCAAAAGACGTCATCTCTTTAATTATTGCGTTGCCGTTTGTACCCCAAAGTGCCGTGTGAAAATGCACGCCTGCACCCGTTTCGCACGCAGCGATTGCCGATGCACGAACGTTCTTCCATTCGGTTTCGTCAACTTCCATAGAAGTACCAACTTCACCGATTACGCCCGCTTTGATACCTGTGCCGTTTACACCTATTTTTATATCGTCAATTATTTCCTTTGCAAGTTGGTCAACGGATTTTGCTTTGTTTTCTTGCGAAATTGAAGCGCCAATATAGTGACCGCAACCCATAACGATTTTAACGCCAGTCTCTTCTGCTGCACGTTTAATAAGTAGTGGGTCTCTACCAAAGTCATCGGTTGAAACTTCTACGATAGCATCACCGCCAAACTGCTTAAATATTTTAAGGTCATTAATTGCAGAGTCGATATCCACAAACGCATTATCTAATACGTTATAAGGGTCTTCATTCACTTGATAACGTATATCAGCAGTGAACGGACGATTAAAATCAACGTTGTCAGTAGGGTCAACAAGCGGTCTTAAATCTGAAAGTATATGTTCATGAGCACTTGTTACACCAAGTTCTTCTTTTTTTATATCGCCTAAAACTGTTCTTATCATATAACACACCTTTTAAAGTTTATAAATTAATTATAACATTGCTTAAAATTTTTACAATAGAAGAATGTTTCAAATATATGGAAAATAAAACCATAATTTCATTAACGTACATATTATATCACGCATTATTTATGGTGTAAACCTAAAATTTTATTTTATCATTCCAAAATATTCTATTGTTTTTATACAATCTATTTAAGTTGTTTTTAAGTATTATTAACTTCCGTGCTGTAAATTCGCACGGAAGTTAATTTTCGTATTTATTCAGAATAACCCATTAAACCTATGTAAGCGCAGTTGTCTTGCGTTACGTCCATTCTGCCGAATTGTACTACTACCGGTAGTT
>JAGASB010000333.1 GCA_017621955.1 Clostridia bacterium
AAATGTGGCTTGAAATATTGCAAAATAGTAAAATATATGATATACTATCAGTGTTTTTGGAGGTAAAATATGTATCTTAAAAGAAAAATTGATGACTTTTTATTAGATTGGAAAAATAACGAAAATAAAAAGCCTCTTATCATAAAAGGTTGCAGACAAATAGGTAAAACAGAATCTATTAAACAGTTTGCTAAAAATAATTATTCAAACATTATTTATATAAATTTCGTTGAAGAGACTAAATATAAATTAATTATTGAAGATAGTTATAACGTTGCAGATATAATCAAAAACATATCAAGGATAGACCCATCTAAAAAGTTTATTCCTAATGAAACGTTAATAATATTTGACGAATTGCAAACCTGTCCTGAAATAGCAACGTCATTGAAATTCTTTTGTATTGATAAAAAATACGACGTTATTTGTAGTGGTTCTCTTTTAGGAATAAACTATAAAAACATAGAAAGTAATAGTGTTGGATATAAAACTGATTATGAAATGAGTTCTTTAGACTTTGAAGAATTTCTATGGGCAAAGGGCTATGATAGTGATTTTATACAAAACATTTTGCAACATATGCAATCTTTAACACCTTTTAGCGAATTGGAAATTAAACTGCTTAACGATTTATTTTTAGATTTTTCAATTTTGGGTGGTATGCCTGCCGTTGTTAAAAGCTATATAGAAAACGGAACTTTTGGCGAAGCGTTGGAAATTCAAAAACAATTGCTTATAGACTATGAAGAAGATATTAGAAAATATGCTATAGGTTTAGACCAAACGAGAATATTGAACGTTTATAGGCAACTTGCAAATCAACTTGCCAAAGAGAATAAAAAGTTCCAAATAACAAAGGTTGCAAAAGGTGCAAGATTTTCTGATTATAGGGGTTGTATAGAATGGTTAGACGATGCTGGAATTATAAACATTTGTAATTGTCTTAACTTTCCAGAGTTGCCATTAAAAGGAAATACTTCGCCTGACAAATATAAAATATATTATAGAGATAGTGGTTTGCTCGTAGCCAGTCTTGATGAAGAATCGCAAGAAGATTTACGAGTGAACAAAAATCTTGGCGTATATAAGGGTGCGTTGTATGAAAATATAGTCGGTGACGCTCTCGTTAAAAGTGGATATGCTCTTTATTATTACAAAAGAGAAGATTCAACGCTAGAAGAAGATTTTTTTGTTAGAACTCAACATAGTTTAGTTCCCGTAGAAGTTAAAGCAACTAACGGGTCAAGCAAATCCCTTGCAACGTTGATTGATAGCGACAAGTACGTAGATATAAAATTCGGTGTAAAACTATGTAATGGCAATGTAGGTTATAACGGAAAATTCTATACCTTCCCTTACTTTTGCGCTTTTCTGTTAAAACAGTTTTTATCGACGCTAAAATAGACAATATAGATTTGTAACATATTATATCTGACCGTTAAGAACAATTCTTAACGGTCAATTTTTTACAACGGATGTTATTTTTCTCTATATCAAAATCTAACCATTAGTCTTTTCCCGTAATGTAAAATTCAAGTTATTCTTCAAAAATCTTGCTATTATTTTTAAAAGTTGCTATAATAAAAGTGCGACGAACTAAATAGGTTAAGTGTAAAAGTATACTTCGGGTAGAAGTGTACTGTTTTCGCTATACATAATAAATCTTTTACATAAGACCTATTATTTTAGTGCGTCGCAGCAAGCGGAACATGCGTTTTTACGGGTGCGTTGTTTCGTTTGAAATGACGCACTTTTTTATTTTGGCTAGAAAAGGAGAAAGATTTATGAAAAAGAAAATCTTATCAATTTTAATAACGATTCTTGCATTATGTACGTGTATGTTTACACTTACAGCTTGTGGTGGAAATGAACCACCACATACGCACGTTTACGACAAACAAGTAGTAAATGATACTTTTAAGGCAAGCGATGCTACTTGTGAAGATAAGGCAGAATATTATTATTCTTGCTCTTGTGGAGAAGAAGGCACGGAAACGTTTAAACATGGCGAAAAATTAGGTCACGCTTACGGTGATTGGATTTCAATTGAAAACGGTCAACATAAGAAAACTTGTGCTAACGATAATAGCCAAACCATTATTGAAAATTGTTCTGGTGGCACTGCCACTTGCACTGAAAAAGCGACTTGTAAAGATTGTGAAACTGAATATGGTTCAAAAAAATCACATAGTTACACTATACTTAAACAATCAGTAACGCAACACTGGTACGAGTGCACTTGTGGTGCTTATGGAACTAAAGATAATCATAATCCAGGTGCATCAGCAACCGAAAATACTGACCAAAAATGTACGGAATGTGGTTACGTTATAACCCATGCATTAGGTCACGTACATACTTTGCATTTAACAAAAGTAAATGCTAAAACGCAATCTTGTATTGAAG
>JAGASB010000334.1 GCA_017621955.1 Clostridia bacterium
CAACAGGGTATGAGACTTTTGATTATCGCAGAAGAAGTTGAAGGCGATGCACTTGCAGCACTTGTTGTAAACAAACTTAAAGGTGTGTTCAACTGTGTGGCAGTTAAAGCACCTGGATTTGGTGACAGAAGAAAAGCTATGCTTGAAGATATTGCTATCCTTACGGGTGGTACGGTTATTTCAAGCGAACTTGGTTACGAATTTAAGGATGTAACACTTGATATGCTTGGCAGAGCAGGTACTGTTAAGGTTGATAAAGACAACACCACGATTATCAATGGTGCTGGCGACGCTAAGGCTATCGAAGCAAGAAAGCAAGCAATCAAAGCACAAATTGCTGAAACTACTTCTGATTACGATAGAGAAAAATTGCAAGAACGTCTTGCTAAACTTGCAGGTGGCGTTGCTGTTATTAACGTTGGCGCTGCTACTGAAATCGAAATGAAAGAAAAGAAACTTCGCATTGAAGATGCTTTGAACGCAACTAAGGCTGCCGTTCAAGAAGGTATCGTTCCCGGTGGCGGAATTGCACTTATCGGAACAATCAAACCTCTTGAAAAATACATTGCAACTCTTTCAGGTGATGAAAAGACGGGTGCTGAAATCGTTCTTAAAGCAGTTCAAGCACCGCTTCGTCAAATCGCACTCAACGCAGGTCTTGACGGCGCAGTTATCTTAAACGAAGTATTAAAAGCAGACAAAGTAAACTTTGGTTTTAACGCACTCACCAACGAATATACCGATATGGTTGAAAGCGGAATTATCGACCCGACCAAAGTTACCCGTTCAGCATTAGAAAATGCAGCGTCTGTTGCAGGTGTGTTCCTTACCACCGAATCAGTTGTTGCTGATATTAAAGAACCTATGGCAGCACCTCAAATGCCTGCTGGTGGAATGGGTGGAATGTATTAAAACTCAAAAAGAAATAAAAAACACTTTGCAAGAAAGCAAGGTGTTTTTTATTTTAAAAATGTAACATTACTTTTTGCATTTATTTATGTTAAGGGACAACTCTTTTCCGAAGTCGTTTTCCCTTAACAATTCCTTTTACAAACTCCTCAAAACCCCTAGCCCCTTAATCTTTAAGGGGAATTTATATTATAGTTTTTTCTTTTATGTTAAGGGACAACTCTTTTCCGAAGTCGTTTTCCCTTAACAATCTCTTTTACAAACTCCTCAAAACCCCAAACCCCTTAATCTTTAAGGGGGAGTGATAAATGAACCTTGTCTGTTCTATATGAATAAAAAGAAAAGATTGCAAAACATCACAATCTTTTCTTTTTTTGTTTGGCGACAAAAGGAGTGCGTTTTGTCATTTATAAAACGCAATAGTCAATACGACTATATTATACTAGTCATATTGACTAATGTCAAGCAATTTAGGTTAATATTTGTTATAATTAATTATAATAGGTGATAAAAATGGAAGAAAATAAAGGCATAATATACAAATCGACATTTAAGGATAATTTAAGAGAACTAAGGAAAGAGAAAAAATTATCGCAAAAAGAGTTTGCAAAAATGTTAGGCGTTCCATCAAGTACATATGCAAATTGGGAACAGGGTAGAAGAGAACCTAATGTTAGCGATATATTTAATATCATAACAACGCTAGGGATTGAGCCTAACGAACTTTTTAATATATAGTAAAAAACTTAAAACATAGTAAAGTGAAAGGATAGCAATAATTCGTTATCCTTTTATTTTAAAAAATGCAACATTACTTTTTGCATTTATTTATGTTAAGGGACAACTCTTTTCCGAAGTCGTTTTCCCTTAACAATCTCTTTCACAAACTCCTCAAAACCCCAAACCCCTTAATCTTTAAGGGGAGTATGGTTATAAAAAAATAAAGGCACTTTGTAATTTTGCAAAGTGCCTTTTCGCATTTTTCAGTTGATTATTTGTATTCAATTATAAGATTGTTAGTTATATCACATTGTTTAAATGATATAGTGTTGCCTTTTTGGGTAAAGGGAATTTCTTTTCCGTCAATGAAAACTTGTTTTGCAGTTGTATTGTCAGATAAAACGTATGAGCATAGGTCTAATTTACCGAATAAAACGTTTACGGTTAAGGTTTTTTCAGTCTTAATAAAGTTACCCCAAGCAGTACCAATGCTAAAAAATGTACGGAAATTGCCGTTTTGCTTTGGATTAAAGCCTATGGTCTTATTTGGTAGGTCAAAGAAAAAACCACTGAGGATAGGAAGTAGTGCAAAACTTGCCATTGAGCGTGCGTAGTTAGAACCGCATTCCATTTCATTCCAAGGGTTACGCTTTTCGCCATCGTATCGGTCACGCACTCCTTTTACAACCGATAGACCTTTTTCGTAAAGACCTTCTGCAAAAAGCAGTCCTGCAAACTGATATTCAAAACCGTGCATACTTTCTTCGCAGTAGGTAATGGGAATATATGGTTTATACTTTCCTTGGGGGTAAGAGAACATTAGCGTTGCGCTTTCATCGTTGACGGCAAATGCACGCCACGGGTTAGCAAGTTCTCTAACCGAATCCAAGTGATTGTATTTATAAATGCTGTTTAGCGCACTCTTAATTTGTGTTTGGTCAAACACCCTACCTAAGCCAGCGATATGTGCGTGCCATTGCCCGCAAAGTTGGTCAATATCGCAACCTTCGGCAATTTGGTATTTGATTTCGCTTTGTTCAGCATTCCAATATTGTTCTACCACATCGAACTTTTCAACTACTGATTTATCTTTAATGTCTACTTTATGAATAAAGTATTCACCATTGAAAAGATTTTTTTCGCACCACGCTTTACCGTTTTCATAAATGGATAAATATTCTTGCGCTTTGTCATTTTCGCCAAGATATTTTGCCATTTCAGCGCCCGCTTTAAGTGCCGTTAGGTAAAAACTTTGTAGCCAACCAGACGGACCAAAAACTTCCATATCAAGCGTGTTGTGTTGTGCGCCCTCTAAAACGCCGTCTTTATCAGCGTCCCAAAGTCCTTCGTTTTTATCGTTCCAAGCGTATTCGAGCGCCATTTTAACGTTTGACCAATTATCTTTTAAGAAATTATCGTCTCCGCAAATTTTCCAATCACGATAAAACTTAATAACTGTGCCCATTTGTCCGTCAAGGCACGCCCTAAAAAACGGTTGTTCTCTGCCGACAGGTAGGCTCAACCTAAACTGCAAATGTCCGTCTTTATCCATACCGTATTTAAATTCTTGGTTTCTTATCGACCGTTCTAAGTCGGGGAAAAGGAAGCAAAGCGCATAGGCGTAGTTCCAAACGTGTTGGCAAGTCCCTTCGCAAGAACCTGAAAAACGCATAACGCCTTCCCAACCGTAAAAGTCACCGTTTTCAAGACGCATTACCGTCGGGCTTTTTAGTACCGACATTGTTGAAGATATTGCGTCGATTACCGATTCGGGTAGGGTAGAAGAAAACAGTTCGTCAGTAAATTTAAGCGTTTGGTCTCTTAAAAATGAATAATTCTTAAAGCAGTATTCGATAACGGAAACAGCACCGTCAAATTGTGTAGCGTAGTAGTTTTTCCAAGTAACGTCCTTTCCGTTTTGGTCTAAATATGGCGACCAATAGTTGTAGCAGTTAGGGATATACCAACTCATTATAAACTTAAACGATTTTTTTTCGTTGGGTTTAAGCGTTACCGTTGAGCCGACGGAGGCGTGGTCGCCGTAAAAGTTCCAATCGACTTTTATGCCGTTGTCGTAATGCCTTTTTGGCAACGTTCCCGTAGAAGAAAATTCGTTCCAGAACGTAACGATATTATCTTGCCACATACCACGATACCAAAACTCTTGATAAAATGCGTTAGCGTCATCGCAACAAATAGCAAGTTCACCATATTCTTTATCATCTGTGGGAATTGTGGGGTTAACCATTTTGACAAAATCCAATTCGCCACGCTTTTCGTGATAGTTTATAGTTTGTCCGAACGGATTGTGTACGTTAAAGGTAACTGAATAATCGGTGGTTAGGTCGGTATCGTTTATAAACTCAACTTCAAACATTGCAACGGGCAAGGAGGATTCAAAAGAGTGAAGCGGAATAAACGGGTTAAAGGCTTTTAAGTTGACTTTACCAGGGAAATTTTCATCCCAAAAAGAAAGGTCGGCAACGGGGAATCGCCCGTTAAATTCTAGGTGCTTAAAATGTGGCATTCCCGCAAGTGCAAACTTATCTGCACCGTGTCCGAACCCGTGTCCAACGCCATTATCAAACGGTCCGTGTAAATCGGTGGTTTTATCACCGTGTAAAATTCTTGCGGAAGTAATTTTATCGTTCTTTGCACGCACGGCAAAGCAAGTGTAACCATTTCTACTGCACTTGTTTGGACGGTTAAAAAGTTCCCAGTCAACAAGTCTGCCGTTCCCCGAAAGACCAACAGAACCTGTGCCTATTCCGCCTATGGGGAAAGAAATTTGATTAGTTTTTGTGCCTTTATAAATCATAACATCACCTATTTGGTTTGTAGTTGTAAATATTTTAACACGAACAACGCCTTTTGTAAATAGTTGTTTATGTGTAAAAGTTTCAACTATATGTGGAATTTATTCATATCGTTCATTATAAAGCCATTTAAAATCACTGTCAACCCAAAATATTACTTTATTATTCCAAAATATTATTTAATTTTCATTCTACAATAATGTAAAAAATAAATTGAACATTGTGTAATAATTATTTTTTTTAAATTATTTAATGTTTGATGGCAAAACACTTGACATTTTTATAGGGGGGGGGTATACTGATTGTGCTTTACTATGCGTATATATAATTAACGTATATATGCGTAAATAAAAATAGAAGGAGTATAAAGCATGAAGAAATTATTACTAACAAGCATACTTTCGGTAGTAATGTGCATTTCGCTTATCGCAGGTGCAACGTTTGCGCTCTTTACAAGCGAATCGAAAGTAAACATCGCTGTAACTTCTGGTACGGTAAACGTAACTGCAACTATCGACCAAAATTCAGTTGAAACAAAGAAACTTGGTGCTGACTACACGGCAGGCGCAAACAATATGTTTGAGGGCGTTGCAAACTTTGACCAAGACGGTTTAGCGCTTTCAAAGTTTATGCCGGGCGACGGAATTAAGTTCAACATTGTTGTTAAGAACAATAGTGACGTTACTATTAAGTATCGCACCATTATCATTTGTGAAAATGACAACGGTTTATTTAGCGGACTTGAAATGAAGATTGGCAGTGACGAAAAATACAACGGCGTATCATACGTTGCAAAATGGGCAACGCTTGACGTTGGCTCTGCTGACGCTATAATCCCCGTAGTTGTTGAACTTCCCAAAGAAGCAGGTAACGTTTATCAAGGCAAAACTTGCACTATTTCTTACAAAGTTGAAGCAGTTCAAGGTAATGCAGAAACGCAAGACCCCGCAGACAATACCTTTTATATTTATACGTCAAACGATTTAAAAGCGTTGAGTGGTTACGTTGCAAAATCGGCAACTACTGTTGAACTTTGTTCTGACGTAGATATGACAGACAAAGAAATGCAAGCGATAATTGTAG
>JAGASB010000335.1 GCA_017621955.1 Clostridia bacterium
AGAAACGTAACGTATACGAGTAAAAGCGGTGTTTGTGTTGGACTTCCGAAAACGGAAACGGGTATTAGGACAGTCCCTTTGACAAACGAAATGGTAAGTCTTTTAGAAGAATATAAGAAAGAAAGCGGTATTGCTGTAAAAGGTTCTATGTTCTTATTTCATTCGGCTCAATCTCACTATCAGCCGCAAGAGCCGACGCATTTAACGAAGCACTTAAAACGGTTTATGAAAAGAATCAATTTACCGGATATGTCGCCGCACGATTTAAGGCATACTTGTGCTTCGTTGCTTATTCAAGGCGGGGTTGACGTAAGAAGCGTGCAGGACGTTTTAGGACACGCTGACGCTTCTACGACGTTAAACTTTTACGTAAAATCTGATATTGAAAAGATAAAAGATTCTACGCAAAAGGTTTTTAGTTTTAATTAGTTGACGGTCTTAAAACACATTATCTTGTTCGTATTCGAGTTTTTTGACTAAATCTCTATTACAATAAGAAACTCTGGTTTGTTCATCTTTAAGGATAGACGCTTCATAGGATTGATTACATAAGTATCTGGTTAACTTTCTTATTTATATTTGCAAGTCTTTTATTCTTAAAATTTTGTCTGCTTGAAGATTAGACATCTTATCGTGGTTATCTTCTTCAAATAATACGAGATTAAACGGGATATCGCTTATAATTTTTCTTATATCGACAAGACCGTAAGGCCAATTTAATTCATTTATATCGCTAGCGATAAGAGCGTGATAGTGTTCTCTTTTATGTCTAGTACTATAAGCAAGACAAAAAAATGACGGACAATTTAAGGATTTTAATAATCTTTGTAGTTTTTTTCTTCTCGTGGATTCGCTTGTTGAATTTAATGCGTCATCTGTCAAGGTAAAAGTAACGAAAGATAAAGTTGGGAAAAAATTCAATATTCTAGAAAGGTTTTTTCTTAATCTATTCGTCTTTTTTCTAATTGCACGGTTGGCGCGTTCGGCAAATTTATATTCTTCTGGATATTCGCTTGTATAATGAAAAAATAATGTTGTAGCGATATTATAATTCATAACGTAATTAGGAATTTGGAATTTTTCATTATTATTTTTCTTTCTGGCGGCTAACGCGTGATAAAATACGGCTTGGGAAATCTTGCTTTGGATTTTCATCATTGGGGAATAAAAAATTTCTAATTTTTCTTCTTTCGTCATTGTGCATCTCTCTCAAAAAAACATAATTCTATAAAAAATTAAAATCATATTTCATCATTCAATTTTTTATCTTCATAAGTCAATACAAAAAAGAAAATGCGAAGTTTAAGTATTTTCAGTAAAAAAATAAAAATTTTTTAATTCTTTATAAAAAATAGTCTCTCTTGCGGTTCGTTTCGCTTGAGAGACTTTATTGCTTGAAAAAATACAACAAAAATCATTTAAAAATGTTAGAAATTAACACGATTGAAGAATTTTTCGTCTAAGTGCTTTTTTATTAAAATCATTTTTTTGAATATGCTACACTATCAGTGTTGAAAGAAAAATATATATTTTTTTGATTGGTTTTTATTTTGTTGTTGGGTATATTATAGTTAAAAAAATTAAAGAAAGTTGAGGTATAAAGTATGGAAATTAAAAATGGTATTATTATTGATATTGATGAAAGTGATAAAAATTTGTTTATTCCGAAAGAAGTTGTTGGGATAGATTTTGACTCTGACGGGGTGGTAGTATACGAGAAATTTGAATCTATTACGGTAGAACAAGGCAATACTGAATTTTACGTATTAAACGGTTGTTTGATTTGGCGCGAAAAGCAAACGATTATTTTTGCGGTAGAAGGCGCTGAAATTCCCGCTGACGGCAGCGCTACGAAAATTGGTGCTTGCGCGTTTGCATATCATAAGAATTTGAAAGAAATTGAAATCCCCGCTTGTATTAAAAAGATTGGCTATGGCGCTTTTATGCAAACGGGCTTAGAAAAGGTTGTTCTTAATGAAGGTTTGGAAGTTTTAGATGCTTACGCTTTTGGCTTTAATGACAACTTAAAAGAGCTTGCGCTCCCCAAAAGTATAAATAAAATTATCTTGCACGCTATTTTGGAACACACGGAAATAATGACGGAATCGGGTTATCGCAATAAAACGTATCTCGTCTATGAAAATAGCTATGCTCATAAATGGGTAAAAGATTGTAACTTAAAATATAAATTAAGGAGGTAAAGGTGTTTCGTAACGATAAA
>JAGASB010000044.1 GCA_017621955.1 Clostridia bacterium
TGTCATTTTTGTTTTCACAACCTATTGGGCATAACAAAAATGACATAGTAATTTTTATGGCACATACGGACGTGGTTTTTCCCGACACAACTCCCCTCCCTTTTAGAAAAGATGAAGAGTGCTTTTATTGCCCCGGTGTTGGTGACGATACTTGCGGTGTGGTAATGCTTTTAATGGTTATTAAATATATCTTAAAGAACAACCTTGTTGCTCCGTGTGGAATTTTATTTGCCTTAAACAGTTGCGAAGAAGGACTTGGTGACTTAAAGGGTATAAAACAAATTATGAAAGATTATGACGGCAGGGTTTCAGCCGTATACACTTTTGACGGAAACTACACTCATATCGTCAACGCTTGCGTAGGCTCGCATAGATATGAAGTTTCTTTCACTACCGAAGGCGGTCATTCTTTCAACGCTTTTGGAAACAGAAACGCTATCGCAGCAATGAGTAAAGTGATATGCGATTTATATGCTTGTAAAGTTCCCGAAAAACAAGGTGCGAAAACGACTTTTAACGTAGGCATAGTTGAAGGTGGAACTTCGGTAAACACAATCGCTCAAAACGCAAAAATGTTGTTTGAATATCGTTCAGACGATAAAGATTGTTTAGCGTATATGCAAAACTATTTTGAAAAAACCATTGAAAAAGCAAAAAACGACAATATTGCTGATATACAAGTTAATATGGTTGGCAATCGCCCGTGCGATGGGGACGTTGATAAAGTTAAACTTGAACAGATGACACAAAACTCAATCAATATTTGTCAAAAATATTCGGGTGTTCCCTGCAAAATCGATACAGGTTCTACCGACTGTAATATTCCGATGTCGCTTGGTGTACCAGCGGTGTGCGTAGGCGCTTGGACAAGTGCGGGAACACATACAAGGGAAGAAAAACTTTTCCTTAAAAGTATTCCTATCGGCTTAAAAATAACCGCCGAACTTATACTTGAATATTTTGAAAAATAATTTTATTACACAAAAACGCGCTTGCAGTGGCAAGCGCGTTTTTCTATTATAGTTATACTGTTTTAATCAAGCATATTGAAATAAACTGGTGGGAATTTAACGTCAACCTTGTCCATATATTCAGTTGACGGTTGAGTAATTTCGGGTAAATTCATATTGATTTGTCCTGTCAAACGAATATCTTTTGACGAAGCGCCTACTAAGACTTCAAACACACCGTTTTCAACCTGCCATTTTTTTAACGGCTGACTGTAAAACGCAAACGAACGATAATCTAATTTAATGCTTACACGCACGCTTTCGTGTGCTTTGATAAGGTCCTTTGAAAAACCTTTAAGTTCCTTTTTAGGACGTTTAACGTGCGACATAACGTCGGCTATATAAATTTGAGAAACTTCCTTTGCGTCAACGTCCGACGTGTTGGTAATCGTAAAACTTACCGTGTAATCGGTATCCCCTGTTTTTTCTATACTTAAATCTGAGTAAACGAAGTTTGCATACGAAAGTCCGTGACCAAACGGGAACTGAACGGGTTTATCGTATTCATCGTAATAACGGTATCCAACAAACATACCTTCTTTATACCAATTAACGTATCCGTTACCTTTTTCTTTTCCGCTTGGCGTATCTTCTAAACAAAGTGGGAACGTTTCTGATAGTTTTCCACTTGGTGAAATTTTACCTGTAATTATAGGTGCTAACGCTTCGTGCACGCCTTCACCTGCATAACCAACTAAAATTACACCTTTGACCTTGTCTATCCACGCACTTACGTCAATAGCACTGCCGGCATATAAACAAACTATAACGTTAGAATTTATCTTTGCCAAATTAATTATAAAATCTTCAACAAGGGGTGCAAGTTTTATCGACGCTCTATCCCCACCTTCACCTTCCGATTGACCTGAAACACATAGTACCACAGCATCTTTTCCGTAAGCACTCTCTATTCCGTGTCCGCTGTGAATTAAACCACCGTATACTCTAAAACAATCATAAAATTCAAACTGTGAGCCTGTACTTTCTTTATTTAACAAGTCGCAAAGGCTTTCTATCTTATAAAGTGTCTTGGCATTTGCTGAACCGCCACCACCAATAACGGGGTCTTTAACACACGAGCCTAAAACCATTACATTACCTTTTGTAAGCGGAAGAATTCCGTCGTTCTTTAATAGGACCATACCTTCTTTTGCAATGTTTACAGCGTTTTGGTGGCGCTGTTCTTTGGTAAAGTTTACAGTCCTTAACCCCTTTGCGTTTTTGGTTTTTTCTATAAGTTCTAAAATTTTATCTACACGCTCATCAATCTCTTGTTCTGTTAAAAGTCCACGTTCTAAGGCTTGTTTTAACACGCCTTTTGAATGCGGATTAGACGGCATTTCAAGGTCAAGCGTTGCCTTAACAGACCTAAACGGATTTTTAACCGCCCACCAGTCTGAAACAATCAATCCGTCGTGCCCGAACTCTTTACGCAAAACGTCGTCTAATAGCCATTTGTTTTCGGCTGAATATACTCCGTTTACAAGGTTATATGAACACATTACCGTCCAAGGCTTACTCTTAGATATTACTCTTTCAAACGGAGCGAAGTAAATTTCACGCATAGTTCTTTCGTCGGCTTCGCTTGATTGATAAAGACGTTCAAAATCAAGATTGTTCATTGCAAAATGCTTTAAACTTGTCCCTATCCCCTTACTTTGAACGCCGTCTACGTAACAACTTGCAAGTTCACCCGTAAGATAAGGGTCTTCTGAAAAATATTCAAAATTTCTGCCACAAAGTGGCGTTCTCTTTATATTAACCCCAGGTGCAAGCAAAACGTCTACGGCATTTTCAATACAATCGTTTGCGATAGTTTGTCCGTCCAAATACGCACTGTCTCTATCCCAACTGTTTGCAATTTGCGATAAATTTGGCATCGCCGATGCGGGAACGGTTTTACCATCTTTTTCTTTTCTAAGTCCGTGCGGTCCGTCAGCCATAAAAACGCTGTCAAGCGTACCGTCAAGGTCGTTCGTTTGCCAACGATTTTTACCTGTAAGCAAATCAAGTTTTTGGTCTAATGACAATTTTTTAACGTCGAATTTCATACTTCCCTCTAAGCGTTTTTATTTATTATAACACATTAATACTAAAACAACCACATAAGAACATTATAAATTATTCTCAAAAATTGATATATTAAGGTGGCACACTTGCAGAGTGTGCCACCTTAATAATAATTCAAACTTAGTATTAAAACTAATTATTACAGAAAAAGTCAGTTGAAGATGCAGCGTTTGGTTTTCTTCCAACAGTCGTGTTATCTTCTCTACGGCTTCTAAGTTCAGGAACGGGGTTTGGTGCCGTTTGGTAACGGTAATCCATTCCACGACGGTTAATTTCCATCTCTATTACGTTATGCGACGGAACGATGTCTGTAGTGGGATTTACGATGCTTTGAAAACGGAAAAAATCTGCGTTTTTAGGTAGTTCTTTAATCCTGACGTAATTATCTCTGTCCGTTGTATACTGCACGGTGTCTTTAAGTATTTTGCGAACGTAATCAATATTTTCATGCAAGCATATAGGTGCGGGGAAGTTTCCGTCGGGAATAACTGACACTGGGTCTTTCCCTTCGTACTTTTGCAAAAGTTCCGCCGCCCTGTGAAGATGTGTGATTTCAAACGACACGTTCTCCTCCCAAAGATTTTTAATATACGGGTCGGTTTCTGTCATATAACACGACCAATACAAATAACATTCGCAGTATTCGTGCCACAATAGCATTTCAAGCCAAGTTGAATTTGCGTCCATAAGAGACTCATAATGCGTAACGTGTTCTTCTTCCACAAGCGCAATCTCTTGATAAAGTCTTCTGCCTATATCAGATGATGCAAAGTTGGTTACGTTCATATAATAGTTCATAGTCTGCTGTTCGGCAGCCGTAATTATCATTGTGTTAAGAACTGTTTGAACGTCCGATTCTTTTGCATTAATGCAACACCTTACGTTATCTTTGGGGTATCTATGGTGCGCAATGGTCGGGCGACCGGGCATAATTTCGGTATATCTACCGACTAACCACTCAGCATATATCCCCTGTTCCATTTCTAATAGGTTTGCATACCGATAAAGGTGGTCAAAGTCTTCAAGAAGTGCAAAATCAAGTGCAGTTTTTACCGAACAGTCAAGTTCCCTTTTCGCAAGTTCTGCCGTAAGGTCAACGGCAAGTTGTTCGTAGCCGATAGTATGCTCTAAAATACTTTCGTCCTTTGGCTTTAATAAAGAAATTTTAAGTTGCTGTTGCTTTTCCACTTCCCTTGTCAGTGCAAGTTCACGCCTAAGTTCATTGTTACAAGTATGGCGTGCAAGTTGGTGCGAAAACCAGTTGGCTTCAAACTCCGTGCCGTTCATTAAAATTATACGGCATTTAGTATACGGGTCAACTTCCCTTTTGTTGTACGGCTTTGGGTATAACTGTACCCAATTTTGCAAAGTTTTGTCAATCGGTCTAGACTTTTCGTTAAACGGATTCATTGAACTCTCCTTTAAGTTTTATTTTCCATTTAACAAGGTATGAAAATTCCATTTAAAATGTTAAAACCGCCATAGCCAAGCACCCACAAGGGATTGTACTATAAGGCGGTTTTTATTAGTTTTTTTGCTTGCCAACGTTTTTTATCGTTGGAACTAATATTAGCACGTTTACTATTATGCACAATAGTTGACTTACAGGATATGAATAAAATATCATTGACAGCGACGGCGCTAGTAAGTATATACTGTTAAGCCAAATTATTCTAAACACGCACACAAAAAATATGCTTACTATCATTGCAGAAGTAGATTTTCCCAACGCTCGCAAAGAATTTGTTAAAACTTCCATTATTCCGCATATAAAATATAGACTACACATAATATTAAGTCTTATCTTTGCAAGGTTTATTATATTTACGTCGTCAGTCATTATTCCGCACAGCACGCTTGATAAAAGAATCACAATTAAGCCGAACGATAACTGAAAAATAAAACTTAATATGCACGATTTTACTATACCGTTTTTAATTCTATTAGGCTTAATTGCACCGTAGTTTTGTGCCACGAACGACATACACGCGAGCGAAGTTGCTTGACCGACGGTATAAACGAAAGCATCAAACTGTTGAGCAATACCATTTGCTGTAATCGCTAGTTCACCGTATCCGTTTATAGTCGTTTGGATAAGCACGTTAGATATTGAAAACATCGTGCTTTGAAGCCCTGATGGTAAACCTACCTTTAATACGTCAAGTAGTTCTGCCTTGTAAATTTTAAGTCGTTTAATTCTAAGCTTACAAAACCCGTCGTTTTTTATTAGCGCGATAAGCGCTAGTGCTGCCGATATGCCTTGCGATGCAATCGTGCCGATAGCCACGCCTTCAACGGTAAGATTGAATACTTTTATAAAGAACACGTTGAGTGCAACGTTTGCAATTCCCGCTATAAGCAAGAATAACATAGGACGGAAAGTATCGCCTACCGCTCTTAATAGACCTGCTGCAAAATTATAAAATATTATGACAGGTACGCCTAAAAAATATATTTGTAAATATTTAGTAGCATCGTCAATTAAACTTTTAGCACAACCCATCATAGATAAGAACGTGTACGACCCAAAGTAACCTACGAACAACAAGAACACGCCGATTATAATGCTTAAAACAGTTGCAGTACCTACAACCCTGCTTGCTTTTTCTTTATCACCACTGCCAACACACTTTGATAAAACTACGCTTGCACCGACCGATAAACCGATAAAAAGATTAATTATGAGCGACACGAGCGAAGTAGTTGCGCTAACCGCACCTACAGCAAATTCATCGACCAAAACGCCTAAAACGATTATGTCAGTAGCGTTAAAAATTAGGTGTAGAAGGTTGGTAAAGATTAACGGTAATGCAAAAACAATTAGTTTTTTAAATATAGGTCCGTTGGTTAAGTCAATTTCGTGTTTTGCAGTCTTGGTCATAGCAATTCTCCATTTGAATTATTTGCAAACTTTTTAGTCAAATGTTTTATAGTTATGGTTAAAAAGATTATATCGACTATTACGCTTAATAGCCAACTTATCGGATAAGAATAATATATCATAGCAAAAGTTGGGTTTAGTAGGTAGAACGTGTTTATCCAAATTATTCTAAACACACAAATAAACAATATGCTAATTACCATTGCCGTAGTAGATTTACCAAGCGAACGCAATGAAAAGGTTAAAACGTCCATCACGCCACCTATAACGAACGTTGAGCACAAAATATTAAGACGAACTTTTGCTAATTCTATAACGATTGGGTCTTGCGTCATAGTCCTACATAACGGGTCTGCAAATAGCACCATAAAAAGCCCCATACAAACGTTGATACACATAACAGTACCAACTGCGTACAAAATAGCCTTTTTAATTCGATTTATCTTTTGTGCGCCGTAGTTTTGGCTAACGATAGACATATTTGCCATAGCAACACCACTGCCTGCCTGAGCAACGAAACTGTCAAACTGAGACGCTATTGCGTTTGCCGTCGTTCCAACTTTTAAGAAAGTATTTATATTAGACTGAATAATTACGTTCGATATGGAAAACATACTTGCTTGAAGTCCGGACGGAAGCCCCACTTTAATAATCTCTTTAAGTTCTGCTTTATAAATCTTTAAGTGCTTAAATTGTAACTTACTGTATCCATCGCTTCTAATCATTGCAATAGTTGCAAGAAGCGCTGAAATTGCTTGTGAAACAACGGTTGCAATGGCAACGCCGTCAACGGACATATCGCATACGGTAACAAAAAACACGTTAAGTCCGACGTTTATTACTCCGCCAAGCACCAAGTAAAGCATAGGGCGTAGAGTATCGCCAACCGCACGCAAAATGCCTGCCGAAAAGTTATAGAGCATTATTATAGGCATACCTATAAAGTAAACACGCAAGTAAAGTGCCGCTAGATTAAGAATTTCAGGGTCGCAGTTCATCCACGTTAAAAACGTTTCCGCAAAAAATAACCCTACGAAAATTAGAGCCACACCTATTATTACACTTATTAAAATAGCCGTGCCAACCAACTTTCTTGCACGCTCTAAGTCTTTTTGCCCTATATATTTAGCAAGCACCACGCTTGCACCCGTTGCTAAACCTATAAATACGTTTGTTATTAAATGAATTAAAGAAGTATTTGCCCCAACGCCCGCAACAGCGTCGTCACCCTTGAAAATACCTATAACAGCAACGTCGGCGACGTTAAACAAAACTTGTAATATATTAGTTAGAATTAACGGCAATGCAACAACAAGTAGCTTTTTAAGTAAAGAGCCACTCGTTAAATCTATTTCACGCCGTATTGCTTTTTGCATAACAATCTCCTTAAATCCTGCAAAAAAGACGCTACGTTAAATTAATAGCGTCTTAAACGTTAATTATAATTGCTTTACGTCAAAATTTTTATAAACGGTAAACTTTACGTTGTACCCGTTGGTTTCAACCGTGTCGCTTTCACTTACACACGACCAGTTGTCAAGTTTATCTAAGTT
Source organism: Clostridia bacterium (assembly GCA_017621955.1). The sequence goes on from JAGASB010000044.1 coordinate 7,515, forward strand.
TTCAAAAAACACGTCGGCATTCCCGTCAGCGTAAACTTTGGTTACAAACACGCTTTCACAATATGGAAGCATTAATTTATAAAACATTGCTCCACCTATTATAAAAACGTCGTCAGTCGGATACTTTTTCAACTCTTCAACAAGTTTTTCAAAACTGTCTACTACAATACAGTCTTCCCTTTTTCCTAAACTTTTTGAAAAGACTAAATTTACACGGTTTTTAAGCGGTTTTCCGTTTGGAAACGATTTAAGCGTGTTACTGCCCATAACGACCGTCTTATTTAAGGTTGTCGCTCTAAAAAATGCCATATCAGCGGGAATAGAAAATAATAAGCCGTTATTTTTGCCTATGCCCCATTTGCTATCCACGGCAACGATTGCTTTCATTAAATTGCTACCTCTATTTTTTCTTCTAACTTAGTAAATTCGTAATCTTCTAGCTTAAAGTCGTCTACTGTAAAATCGTAGAAATTTTTAACTTCGGGGTTTATCCATACCTTAGGCGCTTCAAACTGCGGATTTTCTATAATTTTTTGCACAATCGGAACGTGTCTATCATATATGTGTGCATCTGCAATAACGTGGACTAATTCCCCTGCTTTAAGCCCCGAAACTTGCGCAAGCATCATCAAAAGTATTGAATATTGCACTACGTTCCAGTTATTTGCTGTCAACACGTCGTTACTTCGCTGATTAAGTATTCCGTTAAGCGTGTTGCCACTTACGTTAAAAGTCATTGAATATGCACACGGATAAAGGTTCATTTCATTAAGGTCTTGGAAAGTATAAATGTTGGTCATTATTCTTCTTGAAGACGGATTATGCTTTAAGTCGTAAAGCACCCTATCCACTTGGTCGAACATACCTTCTTTATATTTATGCTTTACACCAAGTTGATAGCCGTAAGCTTTGCCGATTGAGCCCGATTCATCTGCCCAACTATCCCAAATATGACTGTTTAAATCTTTAATGTTGTTTGACTTTTTTTGCCAAATCCACAATATTTCATCTATTGCAGACTTAAACGCCGTTCTGCGAATAGTAAGTATAGGAAATTCCTTTTGCAAGTCAAACCTATTTACTATACAAAACTTTTTAACGGTATGAGCGGGCGTTCCGTCCGTCCACCTTGGGCGAACGGGAAGGTCGGTATCCCAAAACCCGTTATTTATAATGTCTTTACAGTTTTCAATAAAAATCTTATCGGCTAAACTCATTTTATCCCCTTTTTAAAAAGCGTCTTTACTTTGTTTTTTCCATCTGCGTGCAATAAAAGTTAAA
>JAGASB010000336.1 GCA_017621955.1 Clostridia bacterium
AAATCGGCGTTGATCCTAAAAAGGACTTAAACGTTAAGATCGGTTTAGTTGGTAGCGAACTTTTAACCGACGCTATGCGTGAAGAAATGCATAAGGCGTGGGGCGACGATATGTTGGTTACTTCAAACTACGGCATGAGTGAACTTATGGGGCCTGGTGTTTCTGGGGAGTGTGAATACCTTTGCGGTATGCACATTAACGAAGACTATTTTATTCCAGAAATTATCAATCCTGAGACGGGCGAAGTACTTCCTGCCGGTGAAAAGGGTGAACTTGTAATCACTTGTATCAAAAAAGAAGGATTACCACTCATAAGGTATAGAACGAAAGATATTACAAGGCTTATTTACGAACCTTGCAAAGGTGGTAGGACGTTCTGCCGTATGGACAACTTGTCGGGAAGACGCGACGATATGCTCAAAATCCGTGGCGTAAACGTTTTCCCAAGCCAAATTGAAGAAGTTATTTTAAGTTTTGACGAACTTGGTCCGCACTATGAAATAATTGTTACAAGACAAGGCTATACCGATAAACTTGAAATACGTGTTGAACTAGCAAGTTCGACAGACTCGTATGGGGTATTACAAAGTTTATCTGAAAAAATTAGAAATAAATTAAAAATCATGCTTGGTTTAGATGCAAAGGTAAAACTTGAATCTCCAAACACGTTGCAACGTTTTGAAGGCAAAGCAAAACGAATAAAAGATTTAAGAGGTTAAAATGAAAGAGAAGATTATTATGTTAGGAAACGAAGCCATTGCTCGTGGTGCTTATGAGGCTGGCGTGAAAGTTTCAAGTGCTTATCCTGGGACACCTAGTACGGAAATTAGTGAAAATTTAGCAAAGTATCAAGAAGTTTATACCGAATGGGCACCAAACGAAAAGGTTGCTCTGGAAGTTGCGTTCGGTGCTTCGTTCGCAGGTGTAAGAAGTCTTGCGTGTATGAAACACGTTGGTCTTAACGTAGCGAGTGACCCACTTTATACTTTTTCATACACAGGTGTAAACGGCGGTGCTGTTATCGTTGTTGCTGACGACCCGGGACTTGCAAGTTCGCAAAACGAACAAGATACTAGAATGATTGCACGTTCTGCTCATGTTCCCGTTTTAGAACCGTCTGACAGTATGGAAGCAAAAGAGTTTATCAAATTTGCTTATGAATTAAGTGAAAAGTACGACACTCCCGTAATTTTAAGAACGACTACTAAACTTTCACACTCACAAAGTGTTGTTGAGTTTTGTGATAGAGTAAACGTTGAAGATAAAACTTACGAAAGAAACGTTAGAAAGTACGTTATGATGCCTGCATCGGCAATCGGTAGGCACGTCGTTGTTGAAGCTCGTGATGAAAAACTTGCCGTTGACGGTTGTAATTTCCCTGTAAATAAAATGGAAATTAAGGATAAAAAAATCGGCTTTATTACGTCTGGTATTCCTTATCAGTACGTTAAAGAAGTGTGTCCTGATGCAAGTGTACTTAAATTAGGGCTTGTAAACCCGCTACCCAAAAAACTCATTGAAGAATTTATTTCACAAGTAGAAACGGTGTACGTCTTTGAAGAACTTGAACCTGTAATCCAAGAACAAATTCAGTCTTGGGGCTATAACGTTAAAGGTAAGGAATTGTTTACGAAACAAGGCGAATATAGTGCTAATATGCTTAAAAAAGTAATTTATGGTACGGAAGACGCTGTGTTTACAAAAAAAGAAGTTCCTAACCGTCCGCCTATACTTTGCCCAGGCTGTCCGCATAGAAGCGTGTTTTCTGTACTAAACAAACTTAAAATACACGCTGCGGGCGATATAGGTTGTTATACGCTCGGTGCAGTTGCTCCACTTGGTGTTATAGATATCACTCTTTGCATGGGCGCAAGTATCTCTTCGCTTCACGGTATTGAAAAGGCAAAGGGTAAAGAGTTCCTTAAAAATTGGGTTGCTGTAATCGGAGACTCTACGTTTTTACATACGGGCGTAAATTCTTTGATAAATATGGTTTACAATAAGGCAACAGGCACCGTTATGATTCTTGATAATAGAACTACGGGTATGACGGGACACCAAGAACACGCTGCGACGGGTAAAACGCTTAAAGGTGAACCAACAAACGCTATTGACCTTGCAGAGTTGTGCAAAGCAATCGGTGTTCCAAACGTAGTAACGGTTGACGCTTTTGATATAGTTGAACTTGAAAAAGTTATAAAACAGTCTGTCAACGGTGATACGTTGACCGTCATTATAGCAAAAGCACCTTGTGCGTTACTTAAAGGACAAAAATTTCCATATAAGTGCGTGTGCGATGCTGAAAAATGTAAAAAATGCGGAATGTGCTTAAAAATAGGTTGTCCTGCAATAACAAAACAAGCAGACGGTACCGTTAAGATTGATGAAACCATGTGTAACGGTTGTGGTTTGTGTAAAAGTTATTGTAAATTCGGTGCGATAAGCAAGGTGGAAAAATAGTATGAAAGATATGAATATTATGGTTGTAGGTGTCGGTGGACAAGGAACACTTTTAACAAGTAGAATTATAGGTAAAACTGCACTTAAAGCAGGTTATGACGTGAAACTTTCCGAAGTACACGGTATGGCACAGCGTGGTGGAAGCGTAGTAACGTTCGTTCGTTTTGGCGCTAACGTTAGTGAACCCGTCGTTGAAGAAGGTTCGGCTGATATTTTAATTTCTTTTGAACGTTTAGAAGCGCTTAGATACGCTCATTTCCTTAAAAAAGATGGTATAATTATTGTAAACGATTGTAGAATTGACCCTATGACCGTTGTTATCGGTGCTAGCGAATATCCCGAAAACATTATTGAAAACTTAAAAAAGGAGCATACCGTTTACACTATTGACGGCGGTGCAGTTGCGAAAGAATTAGGTAACTCTAAGGTGTTAAACTCAGTTGTTCTTGGCTTGTCTGCAAAGCACATAGGTTTTACTAAGGAAGAATGGCTTGATGTTGTAAAAAGTACCGTTCCGCCTAAAACTATTGAAATTAACGAAAAGGCATTTGTTGAAGGTTATAAATATTAAAGCGAGGGAAACAAGATGATTTGGAATGAAACCAAAGAATGTATGAGTAGAGATGAACTTACAGCGTTGCAGAGTAAAAGGCTTGTAAAACTAGTTGATTACGTTTATCATAACGTAGAGTTTTATCGCAAAAAAATGCAATCGCTCGGCATGCTTCCCGGTGATATTAAGGGGATAGAAGATATTGTAAAACTTCCCTTTACCACTAAGGACGACTTGCGTGATAATTATCCATTTGGGTTGTTTGCCGTTCCTCAATCGGAAATAGTGCGTGTACATGCTTCAAGCGGAACGACGGGTAAAGCGACGGTTGTAGGTTATACTCGTAAGGACATCGATATTTGGGCAGAATGTGTTGCAAGATGTCTTACAATGGCTGGCGTTGCAAGAAATGACGTTATTCAAATTGCATACGGATATGGTTTATTTACAGGTGGTTTGGGCGCACATTACGGCGCTGAAAAAATCGGTGCTATGGTTGTGCCTATGAGTACGGGTAATTCTAAAAAACTTACTACGATGATGATTGACTTTGGGGCAACTGCAATCGCTTGTACTCCGTCTTACCTTTTGCATTTAACGGAATTATTAGAATCTGAAAATAAAATTAAGGATTTAAAACTTAAATATGCAATATGTGGCGCAGAACCTTGGACAGAAAAGATGCACAAGGATATAGAAGAACGTTTACATATTAGCGCTCACGACATATACGGTTTAAGTGAAGTAATGGGCCCAGGTGTTGCTTGCGACTGTAATTTCCATAAAGGACTACACGTTTGTGAAGACCACTTCTATCCCGAAATACTCAATTCTGCAACTCTTACACCGCAAAAGACAGGTGAAACGGGTGAGTTAGTATTTACGACGCTCACAAAAGAAGGTTTGCCGTTGCTACGCTATCGTACAAAGGATTTAACTAGTATCGACTATTCAACTTGTGAATGTGGTAGAACAAGTGCAAGAATTAGTAGATTTAAGGGCAGGGTTGACGATATGCTTATTATTCGTGGCGTAAACGTTTTCCCAAGTCAAGTTGAAGCGGCGCTCGTTGAAGTTGAAGAAGTTTCACCACACTATATGATTATTGTTGATAGAGTAAATAATCTTGACACGCTAGAAATTCAAGTTGAAGTTAATCCTAATTACTTCACTGACGAAATCAGGGGAATAGAAGCGTTGACTAAGAAGATTTCACACGTTCTTTCACAAGCATTGGGACTTAATCCTAAGGTTAAAATTGTTGAACCTCAAACACTTGTGAGAAGTGAAGGTAAAGCAGTACACGTTATTGATAAACGTAAATTATATTGATAAGGAGATTAAAATTATGGTAGCAAAACAACTTTCAGTTTTTATTGAAAATAGACAAGGGCGTTTAGGTGAAGTTCTTAACGTACTTAAATCAAACAAAGTAAATATTCTTTCTTTAAGTCTTGCAGACACCACTGAATACGGGCTTTTAAGACTTATTGTTAATAACCCCGAACTTGGCAAAGAAAAACTTGCAGAAGAAGGATTTTCTACAATGCTTACCGACGTAATTGTTCTTAAAATTACGCACCAAGCAGGCAGTTTGCAAGGATTATTGAAAATTCTTTCTGACGAAGATATCAACGTAGAATACATGTACGGTCTTTCTATTGACGGCGATGAAGCTTCGGTAATGCTCAAAACTTCGGATATTAAAAAAGCAGAAAGTGTTTTTGATAAACAAAACGTTAAAATGTTGTCTTCTTCGGATATTGCTTCGCTATGATTATAGATTTTCACACACACGTTTTTCCAGACAAGATTGCTCAGTCAACAATAAGCGCCTTGCAAAGTAATTCGGGGACAAAACCCAATACTGATGGAACGGTGCAAGGTATGTTGGATGCTATGGCTCGTGCTAATTCAGATATTTGCGTTACGTTACCCGTGCTTACAAAAGCTTCGCAGTTTGATAGTGTTTTGCGTTTTGCTTGTGCGGTTAATGAACGCTTTACTGATGCTGACAAAAGATTGATTTCCTTTGCCGGTATGCACCCGCAATGTGAAGACATTGACGGCAAGATGGCGCTTATAAAAAGTTGTGGCATTAAAGGCGTAAAAATTCACCCCGACTATCAAAATACTTATATTGATGATAAAGGATATATAGAAATTCTTAAATGTGCAAAAAAATACGATTTAATCGTGGTTACACACAGCGGTGTTGACGATGGATTTAAGGGTGAGCCTATTAAATGTACACCTGATAGAATTCTTAAAGTAATTGAAGAAGTGGGGCACGATAAGTTTGTTTTAGCACATTACGGTTCGCACTTAATGTGGGAAGAAGTTCTTGATAAACTTGCAGGTAAAAACGTATACTTTGATACGGCGTTTACCCTTCACGAAATAAGTGAAAGTCTATTTAAGGCGATTATTTACAAGCACGGTGCGGATAAAGTTCTTTTTGCAACTGATTGTCCGTGGCGTGATATTAAAGATGACGTTGATATTTTAAAGTCATACAACCTTGACAAAGAAACGGAAGATAAAATATTTTATAAAAACGCATTAAAATTATTGGGAATATAGGTGTTTATATGAGTATAAACCAAAAAGCTTACGCACTTGGTAGTAAGCGTTCTATTATTAGGGAAATTTTTGAATTTAGTAAAGTTCGTGCAAGTCAAATCGGGGCGGAGAACGTTTTCGATTTTAGTTTAGGCAATCCTAGTGTTGAGCCACCAAAAGACGTTGTTGAAGCATTAAAAGAGCTTGTGAACACGGATAATCAAACACTTTTGCACGGTTACACTTCTGCACAGGGTGATTTACAAGTAAGGCAAACTGTCGCATCAAACATTAACCGTAGGTTCAACTTGAATTTATCGCCAAACAATATATATATGACGTGTGGGGCGGCTGCATCTCTTAGCATTTGCTTAAAGGCCGTTGTAAATGAGGGCGATGAATGTGTCGTCTTTGCTCCTTTTTTTACCGAATATAGAGTATTTGTCGAAAATGCTGGCGGAAAACTTGTGATTTCTAATCCTGATAAGAAAGACTTGCAGATAGATGCTGTTGACTTTGAAAGTAAAATCACAAATAAAACTAAGGCTGTTATAATCAATTCGCCAAATAATCCAAGCGGTGTAGTTTATACGGAAGACACCATTAAAAATGTTTGTGAAATACTTGAAAAAAAGCAAGAAGAATACGGGCATGAAATTTATTTGATTGCTGATGAACCTTATAGAGAGCTAGTGTATGGTGACGTATTCGTTCCGTATTTAATGAATTATTATAAAAACACCTTAGTGTGCTATTCTTATTCAAAATCTCTATCGCTTCCAGGTGAACGCATAGGGTATATTGCAGTTAATCCCGATATGCAAAATAGCGTTGACGTATATCTTGCCGTTTGTGGTGCGGGTAGGTCGCTTGGTTACGTTTGTGCACCAAGTATGTTTCAAAAAGTGGTTGCTAAATGTATAGATGCAAAGGTTAATATTAAAGCTTATCAAGAAAATCGTGATTTGTTATATGGCGCATTAACTGAGTATGGTTTTGATTGTGTCAAGCCTGACGGTGCGTTTTATTTGTTCGTAAAATCGCCTGACGTAGACGCTTTTTCGTTTTATGAAAAGGCAAAACAGCACGAAATTTTAATCGTGCCTTGTGATGATTTCGGCGTTAATGGTTACGTTAGAATAGCGTACTGTGTAGATTATAATAGGATAAAAAAATCATTGCCTGCGTTTAGGTCGCTTGCAAAAGAATATGGATTATGCAAATAAAAAATCCCGCACTTGCGGGATTTTCTTTTGTCTATTTTATTTTGCAGTTAATTCGTATAAATGCAACTTGTAACTATCCATTGCTTGTTGAATAATCTTCAATGCTTCATCTTTATCGGACACCACGTCAACCGTGGTGTTTTTATTTTCTAATTGCTTATATACGGTAAAGAAGTGTTGCATTTCGTCAAATATATGTTTTGGTAAATCGTGTATGCTTTTATATGTATTGTAGTTTGGGTCTGTGTCGGGGATTTCAATTATCTTTTCATCAACAGAACCGTTGTCGTTCATTACAATAACGCCGATAGGGTAACACTTAACAAGACTCATCGGAATTAAACTTTCAGAGCATAGTACCAAAACGTCTAATGGGTCGCTGTCGGCCGCTAGTGTGTGAGGTATAAATCCGTAGTTTGCGGGATAGTGGGTTGATGTGTAAAGAATTCTATCAAGGCGAAGAAGCCCTGTTTTTTTATCCATTTCATATTTTTGTTTAGAGCCTTTGCTAATTTCAACAACGGCAATAAATTCTTCGGGTTTAATTCTACTACTTTCGATGTCGTGCCAAATGTTCATATAGTACCTCCTAATAATGTGTTAATATTAACATAAATTTAGCGCAAAATCAAGTTTTTTGCATATTTTTAATAAAATCTTTGAATAAAAGCGTAAAAAATTTGCACTAAATTAAAATGTTTGATATAATAATACGAGTGATTAGAGTATTGTATACGGATATTACAAATTGTGAACTGTGCCAAGAAGAGGTAAATGCATTTCACATGATACGCAAAGATTACGTCAATGCGATAACTGACTCAGAGAGAAAACGTCAAAGCGCATACGTATGGATGCTTTTACAAAAAGCCCTTGCCGATATAAAGGTGGATGGGAATTTTTCTGTTGACTCAAAAGGCAGATGGAGAATTATTGAAGGTGGGGCAAGGTTTTCTTTAACCCATTCTGGCAATATCGTTGCCGTTGCAGTAGGAAATAGCGAGTATCTTGGAGTTGACGTTGAAAAATGCGCTGAAAAGGTATTAAAACTTCAAAGTAAGCTTGGTGATTATAAGGCGACTAATATGTCTAACATTGAATATCTTACACGGGAATGGACTAAAAAAGAAAGTGCTTATAAAGCAGGCAAAAAGTGTGATTTTTATAGCCGTAAAGTGTTTGATAAGATAGGCAATGAATATTTCATAACCTTATGCACAAAAGATAAATTTGATGAATTTGAATACGTTGACGTTAAAAAAATATTTAAACTAAAATAGAGGTTTTTTATGAGCGAATGCACCCACGATTGTTCAACTTGTAAGCAAGATTGTTCAGAAAGAAAAGATTTTAGGGAAAAACAAAACGAACTTAGTAATATTAAAAAAGTTATCGGCATCGTCAGTGGTAAGGGCGGTGTCGGTAAATCTTTTGTGACGTCTACACTTGCTGTCCTTGCAAAACGTAAAGGCAAAAAAGTAGCTGTTCTTGATGCGGATATAACAGGACCTTCTATACCTAAGATGTTTGGTGTTAAGGATAAAGCGCAAGCGATGGATGATAAATTTTTATTACCCGTTATAAGCAAGACGGGTATAGAAATGATGTCTATTAATCTTTTGCTTGAAAACGAAACCGACCCTGTTGTTTGGCGTGGACCTGTAATAGCAGGCGCTGTTAAACAGTTTTGGACGGACGTTGTTTGGAACGACGTTGACTATATGTTTGTTGATATGCCACCGGGAACGGGCGACGTACCACTTACGGTATTTCAATCTTTACCCGTAGACGGTATTATTGTTGTAGCTTCTCCGCAAGAACTTGTTTCAATGATAGTAGGTAAAGCTGTTAAAATGGCGGGAATGATGAATATCCCCGTTATTGCTTTGGTTGAAAATATGTCATATTTTACTTGTCCCGATTGCGGTAAGAAAATTAACGTTTTCGGTGAAAGTAAGATTGAAAATACCGCAAAAGAATATAGTATTAAAACGGTTGCAAGGTTGCCTATTAACCCTGAGTTTGCTGCTCTTTCAGATAGCGGAAAAATTGAAGACTTTAACGGCGATTATCTTGATGCCGTACTTGAAGAAATACTTAAAGTATAATAAGGAAAATTATAATGAGCGAATTAAATAACAACAATATGCCTTGTGGGGAAAAGATTGCTGAATTTACGGGCGAGAAAAAGGCAAGTGGATTTTCGGGAAAGCTTGGATTCGTTCTTGCCGCAGCAGGCTCTGCGGTTGGGCTTGGTAATCTTTGGCGTTTCCCGTATCTTACTGCAAGATACGGTGGTGGCATATTTATACTATGTTACATAATTTTGGCAGTTTTTTTCGGCGTTACGTTATTGATGCTTGAAATAGGGATAGGAAGACATACAGGCAAGAGTGTTATCGGCGCTTTTACTAAGCTAAATAAAAAATTTAAATGGTTTGGCTATGCGTGCGTTATTGTTCCTATAATAATAGTGCCTTATTACTGCGTTATCGGCGGTTGGGTTGTTAAATACGGTTGGGCATACATTACGGGTAGCCAAGGGCTTGTTGGTTCTAGCGCTAATACAGGTGCTTATTTTGAAGGCTTTATATCAAGCACCTATGAACCACTTATATTCTTTTTAGTATTTGCAGTATTAACGGTTGTTGTAGTTGCGTTTGGGGTACAAAAAGGTATAGAAAAGATGAGTAAAATTCTTATGCCTGCACTAGCTGCTATATCAGTCTTTTTAATGATTTACGTTTTATGTCAACCTGGTGCGCTTGCAGGGGTTGGTTATGCGTTGATACCTGATTTTTCTAAATTTGGTTTTGAAACCGTGCTTGGTGCTTTGGGTCAATTATTTTACTCAATGTCAATCGGTATGTGTATTATGGTAACGTACGGCTCTTATATGAAAAAGAGTGTTAGTATAAAATCATCTTCGGCTCAAATCGCTATTTGTGATAGTGCCTTTGCACTTGTAGCGTCATTAATCATAATACCGGCTGTATACGCATTCGGTAATCCTGAAATTGCTTTTGCGCCAGACGGAGACGGTCCTGCATTGATGTTTATTCAACTTGCAAACGTATTCAATAAGTTGCCGGGGGGTTCTATAATAGCAGTTGTGTTCTTTGTTTTGGTATTATTTGCC
>JAGASB010000337.1 GCA_017621955.1 Clostridia bacterium
GCTTATAGAGAAGCAGAAGTTGCGATCAACAACATTACTGGCAAAAAAGACCGTATGCGTTACAACGTAATTCCTTCGGTTATCTATGCTAATCCCGAAGTAGGTTCGGTAGGTGAAACCGAAGAAAGCGCAAAAGCCAAAGGTCTTGACGTTAAATGCGTATCTATTCCGCTTACTTTCTCTGGTAGATATATTGCGGAAAACACCGACCTTAACGGTATTTGCAAACTCGTAGTAAACAAAAAGACTAACACGCTTATCGGCGCACACGTTATCGGTTCTTACGCAGGTGAATATATCGTTGCGGTTTCCGCTATGATAGACCTTGAAGTGGATATCGAGAATATCAAAAAACTCGTATTCCCGCACCCCACGGTTTGCGAAATTATTCGTGAAGCAGTTTGGACAATTTAATTAGTTAAAAATTTAAGGAGATATAAATATGCCAAAAAATTTAGTTATCGATCCTTTGTTTATAAGGTCGAAAGGTAAAATTCAATTTACGGATATTCCCGTAAACGTTTACAACAAGTCGGTTGAAGACGAAAAGAAAAACTTTTCAAACGACGATTTCGTTCGTATCTTTAACGATATCGCAATGCTCCGTGAATTCGAAAGCATGATCAACGAAATCAAAATCAAGGGTGAATATCAAGGCTTTAAGCACTCTTATCCCGGTCCTGCGCACCTTTCTATGGGTCAGGAAGCCGCTGCGGTAGGTCAAGCGTATATCCTTGATATGGACGATATGACCTTCGGTTCACACAGAAGCCACAGCGAAGTTTTAGCGCGTGGTCTTGCGTCTATCAACAAACTCCCTGAAGATAAACTGTATCAAATAATGAAAGACTTCATGGGTGGCGAAACTCTCGCTCCCGTTGAAAAACTCAACAAAACCGGCAACGTTAAAGATTTAGCAGTTGACTTCCTTCTTTACGGATTTATGAGTGAAATTTTCGCTCGTCGCACCGGTTTCCACAGAGGTATGGGCGGCTCAATGCACGTTTTCTTCTTACCGTTTGGTATTTATCCGAACAACGCTATCGTTGGTGGCGCAGCACCTGTTGCTCTCGGCGCGGCTCTTTACAAGAAGGTAAACGATAAACCCGGTATCGTTATCAGTAACGTTGGTGACGGCGCTGTTGGTTGTGGCGTTGTTTACGAATCAATGAACTTTGCTTCTATGGACCAATTCCGTGAACTTTGGGAAAAGAAGGGTGGACTTCCCATTCTATTTAACTTCTTCAACAACGGTTACGGTATGGGTGGACAAACCAGAGGCGAAACTATGGCTTACGATTTCCTTGCTCGTCTTGGCGCTGGCGTATCCCCGACGCAACTTTATGCAGAAAGGGTAGACGGTTTCAATCCGCTCGCAGTTATCGACGCAATGAAGAGAAAAAAGAAACTTCTCGTAGAAGGCAAAGGCCCTGCAATGCTCGACGTTGTAACCTATCGTTACGGTGGTCACTCTCCGTCCGACTCTATGAGTTACAGAACCATAGAAGAAGTAGAAAACTGGAAGCAATACGACCCAATCGTTACTTACAGAAAAGCGCTTGTTGACGCTAAAGTTGAAAGCGACGGTAAATTTGACGATATCCTTGCATCTATCAAAGAAAGAATGCTTAAACTCTGCAAACTTGCAGCAGACCCCGTTGAATCACCTTATCTTGATTTCAAGAAAGACCCGTACTACGTTGAAGACCTTATGTTCTCTAACGGCGCGGTTGAAAAGATGGAAGACAGACCTATCGAAGTTGGCAAGGACGTTAAGATTCCTATGGAAGAAAACCCCAGAGTTAAACAAATCGCTGGTAAACAACGTTATGCGTTTGACGAAAAGGGTCAACTCGTATCCAACATGAAGAGATTCAATATCCGTGACGGTTTGTTTGAAGCAATTATCGATAGATATTATAAAGACCCGACTCTCACTTCTTATGGTGAAGACGTTAGAGACTGGGGCGGTGCATTCGCAGTTTATAAAGGACTTACCGAAGCGCTTCCTTACCACAGACTCTTCAACTCTCCGATTTCAGAAGCGGCAATCGTTTCTTCGGCAGTAGGTTACGGACTTTGCGGTGGTAGAGTTATCGTAGAACTTATGTATGCTGACTTTATGGGCAGAGCAGGCGACGAAATCTTTAACCAACTTGCTAAATGGCAAGCAATGAGTTCTGGTATCTTAAAGATGCCTGTTGTTCTTCGTGTTTCTGTTGGTGCTAAATACGGCGCTCAACACTCACAAGACTGGGTTGCTCTTCCTGCACACGTTCCAGGACTTAAAGTTTGCTTCCCTGTAACTCCTTACGATGCTAAGGGTCTTATGAACTCAGCACTCAACGGTACTGACCCTGTTATCTTCTTTGAAAGCCAAAGAATTTACGACAAGGGCGAAGAATTTAGAAAAGAAGGCGTACCCGAAGGATATTATGAAATTCCGCTTGGCGAACCCGACGTTAAGAGAGTTGGTTCTGATATTACTATTCTTACTATCGGTGCAACGCTTTATAGGGCAATGGACGCTGCTAAAACCCTTTCTGAAAAATACGGTGTTGAAGCAGAAATTATCGACGCACGTTCAATCGTTCCGTTCAACTACGAAAAGGTTGTTGAATCAGTTAAAAAGACTGGTAGAATTATCCTTGCTTCCGACGCTTGTGCAAGGGGAAGCATCTTGAACGACTTTGCAAGAAACATCTCTGAACTTTGCTTCGATTACCTTGATGCTCCTGCTGTTGTTGTTGGTGCTCAAAACTGGATTACTCCTCCGTTTGAATTTGACGCTGACTTCTTCCCACAAGCAGATTGGATTATCGACAACATCAACGATAAGATTTTACCGCTTAAAGGACACGTTAGCAAGATTAATACTTCTGACGCGGAAGCAATGCGTAAGGCAAAGAAAGGCGTATAATTAAGGCTTATAAACATCGTGTGGCGTCGTTTACTGCCTTGCGAAAAAGACTTCGATGAACAGACGTTCTATCTCACCCTTTTCCGCAGTCGAGCCTAGCCACACTCGTTTCTAAACCATAATAGGCTTTGCAATACTGCGTTACTGCTTGCTTCTAAACCATACTATATTAAATGGTTGTTAAAAATCTTACAAAAAAGGGGGCTTATTTTAGCCCCCTAAATTTTAATTATGGAAAAATTCTACTTTATCACGCACGAAAATCGTGACGCATATTTTAATCTTGCAAGTGAAGAATACCTTCTAAAACAAAAGGGTGGGTACTACTTTTACTTGTGGATAAACGACCCTGCCGTAATAGTTGGGATAAATCAAAACGCCTTTGAAGAAGTTAATCTATCCTACGTTCAAGAAAATGGAATAAAAGTCGTTCGTCGATTAACGGGCGGTGGTACTGTATATCACGATGGTGGTAATTTATGTTATACCGTAATTGCGCCGTATGATAAGGACGTTGATAATTATAGAAAGTTTACAGCGCCTGTAATAGAATATCTTAATGAATTAGGCGTACCTGCTGAGTTTAGCGGACGTAACGACATAACTGTTGACGGCAAAAAAATATCGGGCAATGCGCAAACTGTTCACGGTGATAAAATTATGCACCACGGTACTATTTTATTTGATACCGACCCCGATGCTTTAACCTTATCGCTTAACCCAAATAAACTTAAAATAGAAAGCAAAGGCATAAAGTCGGTGCGTGCTCGTGTTATGAATATTAAAGACCGTTTGCAAAAAATCGTTACAATTGAGCAGTTTAAGAAAGGACTTGCCGATAAATTCTTGTCGTTTTGTCAGCCATATACTTTTAATCAGCAAGACGAAGATGCTATAAATAAGTTAGTTGAAGAAAAGTATTCGCACTTTGAGTGGAATATGGGGCGTTCACCTAAGGGCAAAAACGTCTTTACTAAAAAGTTTGCGTTTGGTGTATTGACTATTTCTTTTGATACGGAAAAGGGTGTTATGCAAAACGTAAGCATAATGGGTGACTTTTTCTCATTGAAAGATATCAGCGGTTTAGAAATGGCATTAAATGGTGTTCGTTACGAAAAAGAACATTTAGAAAATGCACTTAAATGCGCAAACGAATTTATCTATAACGCTGACGGCAAAGAGATTGCAAATGCAATGTTTGAATAATTTACTTTTGACCTTGCACGTCAATATTAACGCTTGACTTTAAAACCGATAAATAGTTATCTTTATAGCGACTGTACTGTCCGTGATTGTGGCGGTACAGTTTTTCTTTTATTTTCAAAAAATCACAGCCCGTGTTTTTAATTGTTTCAACAAGTTCATTAGTTCGTTCAGTAAGCATTTGTTCGGTTTTATCTTTAACCGCTTGGGGAAGAGGAAGATTTTGTGAAAGTGCTTCTTCGGTGTAATCGCTGTCAATGTCAGTTATCTTGCAGTAAAGTGTAAGAGAAAGTTCAACGGTTAAGTTTTGTTCGTCCGCTTTTACTTTAACAGACGGCTTGCCCGTAAGAATAGTTAAAAGAGCATTGCATTTTTTACCGTTAATTTCAACGTCGTCAACGGGTAGTGTAGTGCCGTCAAGTGGAAGAAAATAAGCGTTGAACATAAAGGTCAGTTCGGGCGATAGTTCGCCTACCTTTACTCCGTCCTTAAAAAGCGCAGTCGTTCTTGCGTCAAAAAGATTATCCATCTTTTTTTGGTCGGCGTTTCCACCCGAACTTGCGCTTGAACTGCTAGAATTTGACCCTGAACTAGAACTTGACCCCGACCCCGAACTGTTACTTGATTGACTGCCTTGACTAGAATTTCCACTATCGCTTTTTATTACTTTAATTAGTGGCATAAATGCAGAACTGCTATCCGAATAATGCCCAGAGCAAAAGGACTTAATGTCAGATGAGGTAACGTCCCTATCAAACCCGGGGTTTTTAAGCATAATTTTTTGTAAGGCAAAAGAAGAAATATTGTCTAGTGGGGTAGCAAGTTTTAACAGTTCGCTTGCCTTGTTTTCGGCAAGTGCGACTAGGGCAGAGTCTTGAACACGCAAGGTTTTTGCAAAGTAGTCAAGCACTCTAATAACGTTAGTTTGTGATAAATCGCTTCCTAAAAGTATAAGGTTGCAAAAGGCAAGTTTAGGAAACCAACCTGAAACGTCACCCGTGTTTTTTAAGGCTTCGCCCACAGTCTTACCTTTACCGCTTATTTCAGCCTTACGATTTTCGGTGTTAGCGTCGGTGGCTTCGGGTACGGCAATTTGTGCGGTTATAAGATACCCGTCGTCTTCTTTATCAACGGCAATGGCAGTGATAATAGAAGTTTTTTCAACGTCAATAAGACCAAAATCGTTTGTAAAGAAAAACGTGAAAACAAGTACAAGTGATAATAAAATAAACTTAGCCTTGCGCATTTAATTTTTTAACCCCCTTTTTAACTATAACTACAAGTGCTATGGGGAAAACGTTGCCTAAAAGAAAGAAGTAAATTCCCGCATAGTTAATCATAAAATTTTCAATACCCGCTATAAACTGATAAAAAACAAGCAGTATGAGTGCTTGGACACCCACGCAAATAGCCGAAGCAATCCACGGTTTTTTGAATTTAAAAACGTAATTTAAAATTCTGCACGAAAAAAACATTGGAAGCGATAGACAAAAAAGATTTACGAACAAAATCATAATAATCCCTATATAATCAAACCGACCAAGATTATTTATTACGGTTGTATACTTGGAAATTTCAGTAAGGGCAAATCTTTGTCTAAACGCAATGGACGTGAAAATACAGTAAAATATAACCATAAAAGCAATTATCATAACTGCGCCGACTAAAAACGATAAAAATATTTTTAGTCCGTCCTTTTTGCCGTACTTAAATTCGCCTATAAAAAACAAAAGATAACTAACATCCCCAAACCAACTAAGCGACGAATAACTGCCTTTAACGATACTACCTATACCGTTAGCACCTATGGGTAGAATTGCACCAAAGTCAGCGTTGGTTATGGATAGGGCAATAAGCGTAACAAATCCGTTGACCGTTATAAGCCACATAATATCAGCCGTTCTGCCTATAACCCTTAATTTTTTAGCGCAAAAGTAAAGCGCAACAATAAAGAAAGGCAAAAAATAAAACACTGTCGGCTTTAAGGTGTAAAGCGTGAACTCAACGTAGTCTTTTTGTTCGTTTAAGGGAAGCACAGCCTTTAACATAAAATAGATAAAGAACATCATTAAAACAATTTTTGCGCCCACTTTCCCAAACGAATTTTCAAGCAATCCAAAAAAATTAGTTTTAGACTTCTTGCACGCATAAACTATTGATAAAAGCGTTAAAAAGTCTACTAAAAGGCTTATTACGGCAGAAATCCACATATCTTCGTTAGCCGTTTTAGCAAGCATACTTGGTAAAACAAAAAGTTTAGTTATAGGCATAAAGGCAATCAAAAAGAAACAAACTTGCCTACTTTTAAGTTGATAATTCATAGATTAACCGTCCTTTTTTCCATTAAAATTAATTCGCTTTTTATTTTTAACTTTAAGCGATTCGGGTCGCTTGTCAAGTTCTTGAATAAAGCCCTTGTATATTGCATCTTTCATATCGGCAGGAACAAGTGGAGAGAAAGGTGCGCAAATAGGCGTAGCGTAAGATTCAAATGATATTAGATAAATTGTAAGAAGTGCTACCGTGATAAGCACCGAATATATTCCGCCCGACCCTGCAATTACTAAAAACACAAGTCTAAGTACGGA
>JAGASB010000338.1 GCA_017621955.1 Clostridia bacterium
CTACGCAAACTGTCGCCAACTTCGGTGATTTTGCTTGATATTTTATTAGATAACACGTTGGAAATAACGATAGAAACAATCAAACAAACGACCAAAACGACAATCAAAATAGGAAGCGCTACACCCAAATATCCGTTGATTTGGCTACTTTTTATGGCTAAACGCAGTATAATTTCCGTACCGTCTGAAAGTTCCGTTTTCAAAGCGTAATAGGTCATATTGCAACCGAACGTTTCGGAATATCTTTCTACCGTTTGCGGTTTTCCGTTTAATGCGTTTTTAACTTCCTCACGGTCAACATGGTTTTCAAGCGGGGATTTCGTGTCACTCTCAAAAAGCACGTTTCCGTCTAAATCCATAATGGTTACACGGAAAGCATCATCATTTGAATATCTTGCAAACCCCGAAAAATCTTCTTCCGTTTGAACGAGTGAGCAAGCAAGTTCCGTTTCTTCGGCAAGCCTTTCTTTCATCATTGCTTTTGCGTTGACGTTTACGGCAACGATACCGAAAATAAACATTACAAGTACGGAAATAAAGGTAAGCGAAAGGATTTGTAATAAAGTTTTCTTTTTCATTTACTTATTTTCAAAACGGTATCCGACACCACGAACGGTAACGATACAGTCTTTCCCTCCCGCTTGCTTTATTTTTTCTCTTAACGCTGCTATGTGCATATCGAGCGTTCTCGTTTCGCCCATAAAATCGTCGCCCCAAACGTCACGGAACAACTCTTCACGCTCTACCGTCACGCCTGCTTTACCGATAAGAATTTTCAAAAGTTTGAATTCTTTAATTGTAAGACCTAAATCCGCTTCATTATAAAATGCTTTATAAACGTTATTATCGATTGAGAAACCATCTGCGTTCGTTATGTAAAGTTTGGCACGGCGTAAATTTGTTTTTACGCGTGCCAAAAGTTCAAGCACCGAAAAGGGCTTTGCCATATAATCGTCTGCACCTTTATTCAAGCCTTTCACGAAACTGATTTCGTCCGATTTTGCACTTACACAAATTACGGGGATTTTCTCATCAACTTCACGAATTTTCGTTAAAATCGTAAATCCGTCCATAATCGGTAGCATAATATCAAGAATTACAAGGTCAGGCTTTTTAATGTAAAATACGTCAAAAAAATCTTTACCGTTTTCAAAAATTTTCGTTTCGTAAGTTTCTTCAAAAGCGCCTTCGTAAACCTCTTGCATTCCTTCGTCGTCTTCTACGATATAAATAAGTTCTTTCATTAGAATTTTTGGTGTACTCCCGTTTCGTTATATTTTGTCCATTCACAAACGTTTACAGCATGGTCGCCGATACGCTCTAAATACTTTGCAACCATCATAAGTTCAATGGCTTGGTCGCCGTTGTTTCCGTCTTTTTTAATGAGTTCAATTAAGTCGTTTTTTACGGCTAAAAACATTTCGTCCATCTCGTCGTCAAGTTTAATAACTTCATCCGCTAAACTTTCATTGTTATTTATAAACGAATTTACGCTTTCTCTAACCATTTTTACGGCAAGATTACCCATAGCCGTAATATGCGTAAGTTTTTTAATATACTTTTCGCCAGGCATAGTGCAAACCAAATCGCCTATATCGCTTGCTTGGTCTCCAAAGCGTTCGATATCCGTTATCATTTTTAATGCGGTGGAAACTTCACGAAAATCCTTTGCAACGGGCTGTTGTTTCAGTAGGATTCGCATACAGCGTTTTTCAATATCCATTTCGTATTCGTCCACGCGCTTATCCATTTGCCCGATACTTTTTCCAAGTTCTCTATCACGGTTAACGAGTGCCGTAATTGCATTTTCTATCATTTGCTCGGTTAAGCGGCACATTTCCACAAGTTCCGTCTTTAAAGCGGCAAGTTCTTCTTCAAATATTTTTCTAATAGACATAGTCTTTACTCCTTAATTATATCGTTTTTTTACAAAAAAATCAATAGTATGATGAATATTAACCGAATCTACCCGTAATATAACGTTCGGTGCGTTCGTCTTTTGGTGACGTAAATATATCGTCGGTGTTGCCAAACTCCACGAGTTCGCCAAGCAAGAAGAACGCCGTTTTATCTGCAATACGGGTTGCTTGTTGCATATTGTGGGTAACGATAAC
>JAGASB010000339.1 GCA_017621955.1 Clostridia bacterium
AGAAAACTCTAACGTGTTAAGTCTAATTCCGTGCACTATGACCGAAAGAATGTTTAATATCATATTTAGTCCGTGCCCAAACACTAAAAGAAAGATGGCAACTAACATAAACATAAAATTTCCAAGTAACGGCCCTGCTAATGCGTTTACCGTTGCCGATATTGCCGCTCCTGCAAGCCCTACTGCCCAAAGGCGTATATATGAAACGATATCTGAAAAAACGTTAACAACGCCAAGTATTACGGACACAATATTTTTACAACTTGATGAAATTGATTTTAATATACTTCCCTCATAATTAGAAAATACGAAACTTAAAACAAAACCTATTCCAATAAGCGCAATTGCTACCGTTCCTATCGGTATTCCGCCGATCACTAGCCCAAAACTAAAAACTTGACTATTAACAACAAGGCTTAATACCAAATAATAAATGCCTAGAAGTTGCAATATTGCTCCGACGTCTCCTAGTATTTTGATAGAGCCTTTGTTCTTAATTCCTCCCTTTATATGCGCCACGGTTAGTTGTATTAGCGCAAGAGAGAAACAAACGATTTGTAAGTTTTGAGCAGTAGTAAGCCCTACTTCGCCATTTGTCCAAAACGGATGCCAAATCTTATCACCATACACGTTTGATATAAATGGAATAGATAGACTCTTTAACCAACTAGGTAGCACTTCGGGAGAAAGTCCAAACCACGTGCACGTGATTGTTCCCCACACAACGGTTGAAAGCCCAAAAAGTCCTATTAGTAAAAACATAGGCGATACTTTCTGTTTTTTGCTAAAAGATCTTAAAATTAAGATCGCCGTAATAGCGCAAATTAGCAAACCATAGCCCCCGTCGCCAAAAATTATACCAAAAAATATTAGTATAAAGGTTAAAAACCAACCGGATATGTCATATTCAAAATATCCGGGAACAGTTCCTAAAAAATCTGTCAACGGGTAAATAAGACTTACAAACTTATTGTTCTTTAACTTGGTCGGAACGTTATCTTCCTTTGTCGGCTCTTCAATGAAAAGCCCCCACGAATTTTCCGTCGCCACTCGTTTCAGTTTGTCTAGGTTTTCATTTTCAATATAACCTTTAAAGTAAGCAATAGAAACGTTTTGGTTTTTATCCGAAGACAAATTCTCTTCCGGCATGCCCGTTGCATAGGTTTCAAACTCAACTTCTTTTTCTATTTGTTTTATTGCTTGCTTTATACTGTTAATATAACAAGCGATCGACTCTATGTTTTCATTTATTTCATCAATGCGTTTATTAAGCAGTAAAAGTTTTTCACGCATTTCCGCCGTAGAAACCTGTGGTAAAACTAAACTATTAACGCTAATTGATAAAGCGTCGTCTTGCGTCTGTTGCGAATTAGATTTAATCAATGCAAATCTTACCATTGATTTAGCCGTGTTAAGACGTACGGTAGTAGCGCTGTTAGAAATTAAATCGAATTCCTTTTTAGACGTTTCATAAAAAGAAACTTCTACGCCCTTTTCCCTTAATTCGTTTATACTGTTTGTATCAATTTCACCCCATTGACTTAATCGTTCAAGTTCAGATATAAGTACAACCTTTTCCGCCTGACACCGTGCTTTTTCTTCTTCAAAACTTTTAATGTTTTTTGCAATAGATAATGCTTCTTCTGCGCTAATATTTACTTGCTCAACTTTTTTGCTCTTGCCTATCGAAAATATAGCGCCTTCAAGCAACGCAACTTGTTCTTGTAGTTTGACAAGGTTTTCTCCGCACCCTTCAAAAATTTCAACGTGCAAAAGCCCTAATTTTTGCAAAACTTTCAACGTCTCACGCTTTTTGTCTCCTAAAATGATAAGAGAAACCTTACTCATTGGCACAATCATTACGAACAATCCTCCTTTGCAGGATTTTCGACGCTGTAAACACCGATTTTTCGTTTGGAAATTTTTGAACGCACCACGGCGCTAACTTGTTGGTCTGCCATATAGATAGATATCTTTTTGATATTTTCCTCCGTTTCAGGAATTTTAACCTTTTCAAACAAATTAACTCTTTGCGACGTTGCACGCAATTCAACTTCTAAAAGTCTAACTTGCTCGTCCAACACTTCCGCCTCCAAATCAAGCAACATAGCCCGTTCCATATGCTTTGTAGCGACGTCCACCCAAAGCGGTGTAGCGTACAAATCGTAATCTCCTCGAGAAAAATCTGCGCCCTCGAACGTAGGAATATCGACACCTGCGATATTGCCTTTCCCCTTACGAACGTTGCTAACGGTGATAACGTCTTTCGGGAAAGCATCCCTCTCACTAAAAACGGCAATCCAGTCTCTAAAACCAAATTCAAGATCTTCTCTTTCTTTTCTTACCGCTTTGGCTTTTGCTTCAATAATACGCTTTTCAGTATAGAGTTGCTGTTTTTTTAGCGTTAGTGTAGGCAAATATCTGCGGTACATTTTTAATGCGTCCTTTTGTACCTTTAACTCGTTTTTTGTTAGTTTGATTTTTGCCAAAATCACGTTCCTCCTTACTTTTTAGGCCAAAATTCTTCTACAAGGTCGGACTTAATTCCGGTTTCTTCTTTTTGGAAACATTCCGCCAAAATCTCCCATCCCAAATCAAGCGCTTGCTCAAGAGTGAGATTGATAGATAGTGACATTAATTTGTTCTCAAAAAGTTCTCCGTATTTTAACAGTTTTTCATCCCACTTACTCATTGAAAAGCCCATATTCTTCTTTTCTAACGTTTCTTTGTACGAAGAATACATACGAATCATTGAATCCATAAGCGCTCTGTGATCTTTTCGAGTTTTACCGTTTACGTTTTGTTTTAGTCTTGACAAAGAACCAAACGGCTCGATACGACCACCTTTAAGATAATACTGTCCTTCGGTAATATATCCGGTATTGTCGGGTACGGGATGCGTAACGTCATCACCCGGCATAGTTGTAACCGCTAAAACGGTAATCGAGCCCGAATCTGCAAAGTCAACCGCTTTTTCATAACGAGAAGCGAGTTGAGAATAAAGGTCACCCGGATATCCACGATTCGAAGGCACTTGCTCTTGCGTGATTGCAATTTCCTTCATTGCATCTGCAAAGTTGGTCATATCCGTAAGAAGTACCAAAACGTCCTTGTCTTGTAATGCAAACTGTTCGGCAACAGCCAGCGCCATATCCGGTATCATCATACACTCTACCGTCGGGTCGGATGCCGTATGAATAAACATAACCGTTTTGCTTAATGCACCGCCTTTAGAAAACTCTTCCTTAAAATATAAAAAATCATCATATTTAAGTCCCATACCGCCAAGAACGATAACGTCCGCTTCCGCTTGCATTGCTATGCGAGCAAGCAGTTGGTTGTAAGGTTCGCCCGAAATAGAGAAAATCGGCAATTTTTGAGACACAACCAACGTATTAAACATATCTATCATAGGTATGTTCGTTCTAAGCATTCTGTTAGCAAGAATACGTTTGGTAGGATTTACTGATGGCCCACCGATTGCTTTCATATTTTCCGTAAGAGCAGGCCCTTTGTCTCTGGGTTCGCCAGAGCCGTTGAATATACGACCTAATAAGTCTTCACTAAACGACACTCTCATTTCGTGGCCGAGAAAACGCACTTCGTCTCCGGTAGATACGCCCTGTCCTCCGGCAAAGATTTGAAGCGATACTATATCTCCCTCTATCTTATTGACCTGCGCTAGCGACTTTCCAAAACGTGTATTAATCTGCGCTAATTCTTTGTATTGGACACCGTCTGCTTTAACCGTAATAACGTTGCCAACAATTGATTCTATTCGATTATATACTTTACCCATTATTGCGCATCGTCCTCCAATATTTTTTCAACTAATTTGGACAATTTTCCACTTGCTTTACAATAAAGTTTGTCAATTTCCGCTTCTAGTTTGTTGAACTCTTCGTTTTTGAATTCCGCATAGTTCCAGTCAATGAATTTTTGACGCAAATTATTAAAGAAAGAACGTGCCTCGTCTTTATTCTCAACGCTGTAACTACTGCCTAAAATTCTCACTAGTTTGTCTACAACGTAGCGTTGCCTTTCCTTGCCACAGTTTGCATCAACTAAATCGAAAGAGTTTTGTTGCAAATAAACGGCGTCAAGCATTTCCGATTTTAAATACGTAACGTAATCCGTCAAAGTCGTTCCCTCTTCTCCAACAACCTTCATCATTGAACTAATTTCAAAACCATGATGTAAAACGTTTTTACAAAATTCTATTTTTTCACTATCTATAACGCTTTTATATTTTGACCAAGAAATAAGGGGATCTATCGCAGGATATTTTCTTGCGTCTGAACGCTCACGAGAAAGACCGTGAAAAGCGCCTACGACTTTTAGCGTTGCTTGTGTTACCGGTTCTTCAAAGTTACCACCTGCCGGAGAAACCGTACCGCCTATCGTGACAGAACCAGTGCTTCCGTCTGGCAATCGAACGTAGCCCGCTCTTTCATAAAAAGCCGCAATATAAGATTCAAGATAAGCGGGGAAAGCTTCTTCTCCCGGAATTTCTTCCAGTCTTCCCGACATCTCTCTAAGCGCTTGCGCCCAACGAGAAGTGGAATCTGCTAGAAGAAGAACATGCAAACCCATTTGACGATAATACTCTGCGAGCGTTACCGAAGTGTATACCGACGCTTCACGAGACGCAACGGGCATAGACGACGTATTGCAAATTATAATGGTGCGCTCCATCAATGAACGATTAGTTTTTGGATCAATCAATTCAGGAAATTCCGTTAGCGTTTCCACTACTTCTCCTGCTCGTTCGCCACACGCAGCGATAATTACAATATCTACGTCGGCATATTTTGACGTTGTATGTTGCAAAACAGTCTTACCTGCGCCAAACGGACCAGGCGTGCAATAGGTTCCGCCTTTCGCCACGGGAAAAAACGAGTCGACTAAACGTACTTTCGTTTCCATCATTTCCGTGGGCGCTAATCTTTCGCTATAACATTTAACAGCACGCTTAACCGGCCACTTAAACGACATAGTTAACGGTATTTCACGTCCACGCTCGTTGATTAAAACTGCCACCGTTTCCTTTACGGTATATTCGCCTTTCGGAGCAACGGATTTAACGGTATAATTCCCAAGCAAATAAAAAGGTACAAATATCTTATGAAGGAACGAGCCCTCTGGAACAGTTCCAACGTATTCTCCTGCTCGAACAACGTTTCCCGCCTCGACGGTGGGCGTAAACTCCCACTTTTTTTCAGTATTTAATCCGTTTGCGTAAATTCCTCGCTCTAAAAACCAACCAGCCTGCTTTGCTAAAACGGGAAGAGGGTTTTGTAATCCATCATATATCTGACCAAGCAAACCGGGACCAAGTTCTGCCGATAGCATTTCACCGGTAAATTCTACTAAGTCTCCACACTTTATCCCGTTGGTCATTTCATAAACTTGTATTTGCGCAACGTTGCCTCGAATACGTATAACTTCGCTTTTTAATATTGCGCCGTCGACTTTTATATAGCAAATTTCATTCATGGAAACAATGCCGTTAAACTCAACGGATATTAAGTTTCCATTAACGCTTATTACTTTTCCTGTGTTTTCGGTCATTACATACCCTCCGTCTTATCTCCATTCATAATGGAATTATATATGTTTTTATACGTGTTTTCTCCTTCTTCCACGTTGAATTGTCGCATACGTTTAAGAAGTTTTAATCGAAGAAAATAATAATAGATAAACTCCTCCGAAAAAGAGTCCGTCGGTCTTAAACTCTCCAAAAAGTTCAAACGATATTCCGTTAAAAACTTCTCTGCTTCCAAAGGATTGTCTATATCTACTGCGCTACTTGCTACCTTTACGTACTCGCTTGGCAAAAATTCGTCTTGCAAGTCAAAAGTCTTTTTCATTTTTTCTGCACGCATTTTAGCAAGCGATAGCCTTAAATAACGCTCGCCACAATTCCATGCCATAATTAAAGGAGATTTCGACTTTACGGGGATTAGCGGTGGAATTAACGTCAAACTTTTCAATTCGTTGACTATCTTATCCTTCAATAGGCTTTCACACATCCCGATAAAATACTCTTCCGTTATCGGCAATGGTACACCGTCGCTTAATCCGTCCAAAGACGGCAACTGCGATATCAAGTAATATTCAGCCATAATTATTTAGCCTCTTTCATCAATTTCGCAATTTTAGGGCTTAAATAATTTGAAAGCATTTCAACGACAGCGTCTTCACAATAATCATAATAAACGGTATCATTATTAACAACAATACGAAATCCACCGTCAAAATTGTCGTTCGCCTTTAACGTAACGCCTTTTTTTACTCTTTCTTTAAGCGACGCTATCAAGGTTTTTTCTAAACGCTCCACGTCATCATTATTCAAAATAACCGTTAGATTTTGCACCTCGGGATTGATGGACCAGCGTTCAACAACGTCAACAATTATTTTTTCAAGCGATTGAGAAGAATAATCGGCATCAACGCTTTCACCAATAATCGCTTTAAGTTCTCTCGCTACACTTTCCCTAAACGAAATCAATAAATTGCGACCTGCTTGGCGAATTGCGTCCTCGCTTGATTTTACCATACGCATATTCTCATTTTTTGCGTTAACTAAAATTTTATCGGCTTCCGCTTGCGCCTCCGCTATAATTCTTTGCGCTTCTTCTTTAGCGGAAACAAGTATCTTCTCCGCCTGAGCCTCTCCCGCATCTACTCCGTCTTTCCTAATTTTATCAATGAGTTCTTGTAATTGAATTTCCATTATTTTATCTCCATTTTATTTTGTTTGATAAATTTTTTCTTAACAAAAGACAAAAAGGAACCAAGCCTCTACAGACAGCTGGTTCCTTATTTTTTTGTTATTATATAATATTTTAACCATCTTGTCAATTATTTATAGAAACAAATTGCTTTTAATTTTATAATAGGTTATTTACAAATACATTGACTTAAAGTGTATGGGACAAAATCTATCGTGCCGTTTTTCTTAAAAATCACATTAAAAAAGACCTATATAAGCGTGAAAATGCTCTTATAGGTCTTAATTTTTGCTGTAAAATATCGATTTTAGCGCAAAATAAAAAATATAGGTCTATAAGCAAAGTACTTATAGACCCATAACATCGTTTTATTTCTATTATCAATTATCGAAGCCATAAATTTCTCCTTTGTTTCTTGACTACTGCAATTGTTTAGTTATTTCTATAAAAATTTGCTCTTTCTATTTTTTAAAGTTATTTAAGAAGGTTAAAATATCCTTAATATCGCTTACTTTTGAATAAGAATCAATCACGTTTAGAAAATTTTCTTTTTGTTGATTAGACAAGTTTGAGTCATTAAAAACTATTTGCTTTAAAATTTCCGCCTTTGCCTTTTCTAAACCTTTTTGTAAAATATAATTCTTAAAGCGCATCTGTCTTTCCGACAATCTTCTAAAAAAAGTTGACTTGCTTACTTTTAAAACACTAACCGCTTGGTCTACCGATATTCTTCCATGAATATAGTCATTAGCAACCCTATCAAACAACAAAGGGTCTATTTTAATTTGCACACGACCTCTATATACATTGTTTGCACGTGCTCGTTCTATACCACGTTGTCTTATTTCTTCTTTCCTAGCAAATTCGCGAATATACATTGGCATCAATA
>JAGASB010000340.1 GCA_017621955.1 Clostridia bacterium
AAAAACGGTAAAACTCGGCGTTAAATACGGTGTAGATTTAATTTTAATAGAAACCATGACCGACGGTTACGAAACGAAAGCCGCCGTTATTGCCGCGAAAGAGAATTCAAATATTCCTATTTTCGTTTCTAATGCTTACGGAGAAGACGGCTGCCTTATGACTGGCGCAAATCCCAAAGCAATGGTCGCTATGCTAGAAGGTTTAGGGGTGGACGCAATCGGCGTAAATTGTTCGTTCGGACCTAAAAAACTTGCGCCTGTGATAGAAGAGTATCTAAAATATTCGTCTATTCCCGTTCTTTTAGAGCCAAATGCGGGACTTCCTAAAGTGGTTGACGGAAAAACCGTTTACGACGTTTTGCCCGAAGAATTTTCTTCTGACGTTAGCGCGCTTATTAAAAAGGGAGTTCGTATTGCGGGCGGTTGTTGTGGCACGACGCCCGACTATATTAAAGCGCTAGTGGAAAAAACTAAAGGGCAAGTACCCGTTAAAATAGAAAAGAAAAACTTTTCGGTGATTTCCTCTTATACCCACGCAGTTGAATTTGGATATGAGCCGATATTGATAGGCGAAAGAATAAACCCGACGGGCAAGAAAAAATTCAAAGAAGCCTTAAAAGCAAACGATACAGATTATATCTTAAAAGAAGGCGTTAGCCAGCAAGAAAGGGGGGTGCATATTTTAGACGTCAACGTAGGACTTCCCGAAATTGACGAAAGCAAAATGCTAGTTTCAGCCGTAAAAGAACTTCAAGCCATTATAGACTTGCCCTTGCAGATAGATACGTCAAACGTTTCCGCAATGGAAAAGGCGTTGCGCGCTTATAACGGCAAAGCAATGGTGAATTCCGTTAACGGCAAAAAAGAGAGTATGGAAGCTGTTTTTCCACTCGTTAAAAAATACGGCGGATTAGTGGTTTGCTTAACGCTTGACGAAGACGGTATTCCCGAAAAAGCCGAAGGTAGACTTGAAATTGCAAAAAAGATTTTAGAAAAAGCCAAAGAGTTCGGCATAGATAAAAAAGATTTGATTTTCGATCCGTTAGCGCTCACGATAAGCGCGGATAAAAACGCAGCAAAAGAAACTCTTAAAGCAGTAAAACTCATTAAAGAAAATTTAGGCGCGCACACTTCGATAGGCGTTTCCAACGTGTCGTTTGGACTACCCGAAAGAGATATTATAAACGGCAATTTCTTTACGCTCGCGCTTTTTAATGGTTTGTCGGCAGGGATAATTAATCCCTATTCAAACGAAATTATGAAAGCGTATCACGCTTTCCGTGCGATTAGCGGGCTTGACGATAACTTTGAAAAGTATATTAAATTTACTGAAGATTTGCCAAAGCAAGTGGCTGTGCAGGGAACTGCGATTGCAAAAAAGGATAGCGTAGAATATCAATCCGAACTGCAAAAAGCCATAATTAAAGGTCTTAAAGAACAAGCAAATTTTATCACGAAAGAATTATTGTTAACCGAAAAACCACTTGATATCGTTCAAAATGAGATTATTCCCGCGCTTAATATCGTTGGCGTTGGCTTTGAAAATAAAACGGTATATTTACCGCAACTTTTAATGAGCGCGGAAGCGTCAAAGTCAGCGTTTGAGTGCATAAAAGACGGCATGAGTGGCGAAAAGACGGCGAATAAATGCGCTTTCGTTATCGCAACGGTAAAGGGTGATATTCACGATATAGGCAAAAATATCGTCAAACTGCTTTTAGAAAATTACGGATTTAACGTGTGCGATTTAGGAAAGGACGTTTCACCTGAAGAAGTGGTGCAAAAAACGAAAGAATTAAAAGCGCCGATAGTAGGTCTTTCCGCGCTTATGACGACCACCGTTCCCGCAATGGAGCAGACGATAAAACTGTTAAGAGAAAAAGCGCCTTGGTGCAAAATCGTGGTTGGCGGCGCAGTGCTTAATAAAGAGTACGCGGATATGATAGGCGCGGACAAGTACGCAAAAGACGCAATGGAAACGGTTAGATATGCCGAGGAAATAAATAACGGTTTATAAAATACTAAAACTAAATATATCAATGCGAGTTGTGTTAATTCACAGAGAGTAGGGAAAGTTCGGTGAAAATCCGACGCAACAGTCATTACGGTTAAAGTCCGATAGCCTACCCGTTGAGTGTCAAACGTTATCATCTTGGGCAATGGAGAAGGAGATAACGCTATTTAAACGTGCCCAAGTGGCGCGTTTTTATTTTGACAATATCGCAACTTTAACGAAATTTTTGTTACAAATATTTATTCTATGGAGAAAAATATGAAAAAATTTACGGCACTTTTATTCACTTTTTTATTATGTTTTGCAACGGCTTTTTCCGTCGCTTGTAAAAACAGCAGAAAAACCACGCCAAAAATTGAGTCGATAACCGAAACTCAAATAGTTATGTCTATTGAAGCTACAATCGGCACGGCTAACTTTTTGAAAGAACACGGAATCAGAACAAGAGTTCGTAGAAAACTCAGTGAAGGGAGCGAAGAAATTCTCGATTCCATTCGTGCGGGATACGTCAGTTACGTAATAAATACACG
>JAGASB010000341.1 GCA_017621955.1 Clostridia bacterium
AAACAACTACAAAAACGATAAACTTGGCGCAGGGTCAGTTCAAAAATTAACTTCTGCAACCACTATTACGCTTGACAAAGGCGAATTTGCAAAAGTTTCAGTTTGGGCAAAAACAATTAACCTTGATAACATTTCTGGCAAAGGTTTAGGTGCAAATATTAGAATCACCAACACTTTTAACGGCACAAGTCAAGCACCTTTTGGAATTTTTAGCATAGACACTAAGGGCGAATGGAAAAACTACACTTTCTATATCCAAGCCGATGAAGTTTATGATACAACCTTTACCCTTGTTCTTGGTTTAGGATTTGAAGAAAACTACGTTGAAGGTACCGTTTATTTTGACGATATAACGGTTGAAAAGTTAGAAACCGTTAATTCTGCTTTAATTAACACAACTACGACGTTTAATTACAACTCAGACGTTGATGCTTACGCTATTGAAGCAAAGGACCTTGCTACCGACAAGTTCCCTCTTTACAACTTGTCATTTAACTTAAAATCAATTGAAGATTCTGCAAACACTATAAACTTTACTGAAAAAGGTTTCACTACGTCAACAACCGAAGGTGTCAACGGTAAACGTTTTGGCAGCGATAGCGAAGGCAATGCAACATTTAACGTCGCTTTAACAGATGCTCCGTATGGTATAACGAAAGGCGCAAAAATTGAAGTTAAAAATGCTAGCTACACTGTAAAATCAAGCAAAATTTCTCTTGCTTCTGAAAGTTACGCAACTGTCACTTTCTTCGTTAAAAACTGTTTAAGTGATTTTTATGCAACTACGATTACGTTTGACGTTTATGATGTTTCTGGCGCAATCACTGAAAAACGTCCAGCAGTTGCTACAATAACCGAAGTAAACGATGAATGGACAAAGTGTAGTATTCAAGTTAAAAACAACTTTGACCGTAATGAATATACTGATAATCGTGATTTCTTTGTCTCGATAGTTGTTGGTCCTACCGACGTTAAATCAGCCGTTAAAACTGATTATGCTTACGGTGAAGTTTATGTAACCAACCCTATCTCAGTAACGGGTAAAACTTATCAATATGAAAACGACGCTGATAAAGAAAATGACGTAGAAACTGCAAACTACAAATATTATCAGTTCTTAAATTCTACCGCAAACGGAAGCACTTCCCTTTACGCTGGTAGAGCAAGCGATTTCGTTGAAGAATCAACTTCTACCGAAAGTTACAATCTTGCTGTTTCAGCTAGTGATATCGGAACGATTTTAACAAAACCTGCAACACCTAAGAATTATAACGGAATAGTTGCTAATCATTATTATATAAATGAAGAATCTAATGTTTACGCAATAAACACTAACTCTAACGCAGGTTTAATTAATAGTAAATATTTATCTACCTATAAAACAACTTATAGCGATATTGAAACAGCCTTGGGTTACGACACAACAAAAGAAACCAACATTCAACCCTTGATGATTTATAATAAAGATGCAAGTAGTTATGGTTATATCGGTAACAGCTATACCCTTTCTGCTAGTTCGTATGCAAAGATTTCATTAGACGTAAGAGTTTACGATAAAGCAAGTGCATATATCTATATCGTTGACGTATCTGAATCAACCAAAAACGTTATGACTTTTGAAGATTTCACCGTCAACGCAATGGGCAAACAAACAGTCGACAAAGACACTGAAATCAAAGGCGAAGATTACAAGTTGGCTATTAAAATTGATAGTGAAACCGTTAAAAAAGTTGGTAATGGTGGTTGGGTCAACGTTCAGTTCTACGTTGCATCGGGTGCTTCCGCAAAGAATTTCAGAGTTGAAATGTGGAACGGCGCAAGAGATGAAAGTGCTAAATCACAAGGCTATGTATTCTTTAATAACGTAAACGTATCTACAAGCGCTTCTAATTTTGAACCAGACAGATGGCAAAACGCATTTGACAAATCAGGTAATCCCCTATTTGATGCAGGTGAAGATTCTTTCAGTGAACTTATTATGTATCAACAAGAACTTACCGAGATTGAAAATCAATGGAACCGTGAACCCAACAAAACTGATATTGCATACGATGCTAATTACGTTTGGGCTAAAAACGATTACATGATTTATGCGGTATATAACACAATTGACGCTGTTGAAGTTAATCCCTATGAAAATGAAGTTGAAGAAGATGAACCTGAAACAGAAGAAACGCAAACAACTGACCGATCTACTTTCTGGTTATCTTTCTCATCAATCTTACTTGGCGTTGTTCTTGTATTATCAATTATTGCATTGTTTATTAAAAACTTCTTACGTAGACGTAGAAGAAATGCAAGTGATGCTAAATCACACTACACTATCGTAAGCAGAACGAAAAAGAATAAACGTGAAAAAGCAAAGAAAGAAAAGCTTGCTAAAAAATATGACTACGACGAAAACGAAGATGAAATAGACGAAGACGCTATTGAAAATGTCCAAGATGAACAACCTACCGTTGAAGACGTAGAAGAAAGCACAACCGAAGAAACACTTGATTCATACGTTTACGGTGAAGTTCAAGACTTTGGCAAAGAAGACGAAAACAAATAATTTTATAAAATAAAAGGTGTTTTATGACACCTTTTATTTTTTATGTATACCTTTAATAATTTTTACGCATATACATAATATATGGCAACAATAATTTTAACAGGTGGCGGTACAGCAGGTCATTGTATACCACATTTAGCAATTTTACCATATATTAAAAATGATTTCGATAAAATCTATTATATAGGTAGTAAAAACGGCATTGAAAAAAACATTATTGAAAAGGCAGGAATTCCCTACTACTCTGTTCCGTGCGCAAAACTTAATAGGCGTATTTGTAAAGAAAATTTTAAGATACCTATTACCGTTATAAGTGGAATTATTAAAGCCGGCAAACTACTTGACAAATTAAAACCTGACGTTGTATTCTCAAAAGGTGGATACGTTTCCGTTCCTACGGTAATTGCTGCAAAAAAACGTAAAATTCCCGTTATTTCACATGAAAGTGATTACACGGTGGGATTAGCAAATAGGTTTACGTCTAAATACTGCAAAAAAGTTTTAACTTCGTTTCCTGAAACTGCAACATTATTAAAAAATGGCGAATACGTCGGTTCACCTTTAAGAAAAGAAATATTTAACGTTTCAAGAGATGACGCATTAAAAACGTTTGGTTTTAGTGGGCAAAAACCTATTCTATTAGTTACAGGTGGAAGCCAAGGCGCAAAAATTATTAATGATACTTTAAGAATAGCACTTAAAGATTTACTGCCAAAGTACGATATTATTCACATTTGCGGTAAAAATAATTTAATAAACGAAAAAACCCCGAAAGGTTATTACCAAACGGAGTTTACTGATAAAATTGAAAACGCCTTTGCCGTAGCGTCAGTTTGCATATCACGCTCAGGCTCAAATACACTTTTTGAGCTTTTAAGCCTAAAAATACCGTGCGTACTTATCCCTTTACCCAAAGGAAATTCCCGTGGAGACCAAATATTGAACGCTGAATATTTTCAGCGCTTAGGCTTAGTAAACGTCTTGCCACAAAGTGTTTTAACGCCAAGTTCATTAGTGTTTGCCGTGAACTCCGTTTATACAAACCGATATAATCTATCAAGGAATTTTGAAAAATTCCCTATAAACGATGCTAGCAGACAAATATCAAGAATTATAGCTGATTATATTAAATAAGCAACGTGCAATCTTGAACTTCTTTCTATCTTATTAAGTCCTTTATTATTCTTAAAATAAACCGAAAGCGATAAATCGTCTTTTTCGGTTTTTTCTTTAATAGCTATCATTCTATTATTTTTAACCACAGTCATACGACGTTTAGCTATTTTACTTTCATTTTTATCAAACAACGTTTCAATAATCTTATTTAACATAAATATTTCTCCTTACGCATATATAATATCACCATATTTTGACATACGCTTGTCATATTGCTTGACTTTTTTTATAATATATTTTACAATATGATTATAAGGAGCGTTATATTTATGAAATATGAAATAATGTTGAAAATTTTATTTGAGTTATTGTCAAAAAAATGCGTTAAAGCAAATTATCTTGCCGAAAAGTTTGAAGTTAGCGTACGCAGTATTCATAGATACATAACGTGCTTAGAGCTTGCAGGTGTACCGATATACACTGTTCGTGGCAATAACGGTGGCTTTGCAATAATTGATACTTATAAACTATCTTCTACTTTTATGACGGTAAGTGAATTTGAGCAGACTATAAATGCTCTTACAGCCATAACTGAAAGCGTACCTAACAAATCATTAACAAGTGTAATCAGCAAGCTTAAAGCCGTAGTTAAGAACGAATATAGCGGTTTTGACATTAAAAGTGGAAATCTTATAATAGATGCTGGTCCTTGGGGCGATACTGTTGGTTATAAGAGCAAATTAACGGTTATTCAAAAAAGTATTGAAGAACGAAAAGTTTTAAGCATAAGATACCACGACCGCAACGGTGACGTTACTGAACGCAACGTTGAGCCACACGTTATAGTCTTTAAGCAAGGTTTGTGGTACGTCTACGCATATTGCCGTTTAAGACAAGATTTTAGGTTTTTCAAAACGGGAAGAATAGAACAAGCAAATATGCTTGACGAACAGTTTTCACGCCGTGAAATGAAAAATAGTGACCTTCCCCTTAACTTTTGGGAAAACAACGTCATATCACAAGACGTT
>JAGASB010000006.1 GCA_017621955.1 Clostridia bacterium
CACCGTACAATTTTCGGTCTCTACGTTGGGCATATAACGCTATCAGCACCGTTCGTAGTGCTTTCTGTTATACCAAAATTAAAGCAAATGGATAGCAGTTTATACGAAGCCGCCCTTGATTTAGGTGCAACGCCTATGCAAGCGCTTTTTAAGGTTATATTGCCAGAAATTTTACCGGGGATATTCAGTGGATTTATGCTTGCTATAACCTTATCGCTTGACGATTATATTATAACGGCAACACTGTCTCCACTTGACTTTGACACCATATCAACGGCTGTTTATAAAGCCATTGCTTTAACTACTGAAAAAGCAAGTGAACAAGTGCCTATTTACAGAGCGCTTACAACTATAATTTTCCTTATCACCGTCGCAGTAGTGGTCGTTATGAACGTTCGTGCAAACAAACGTGTTAAGGAAAAAAGGAGAGTGTAAAATGAAAAATATTTTATCAAAAAGAATATTTTCGTTAGTATTGTGCGCTCTACTTTGTATAACGGTTTTAGTAGGAATTGTTCCAACTTCAAAAGTTAGCGCTGACGAAGCAGTAAAAGAAATAACGGTTTTTAGTTGGGAAGATTATATCGACCTTGGCTACGGCTATGAAGAGGGCGATTTTCCTAGTGAATACTTGCAAGAAGAATATAGCGAAGAAGAACTTCAACAAAGTGTTCTTGACATATTTGAAGCACAAACGGGCATAAAAGTTAATTATTATTCGTTTGCAACTAATGAAGAAATGTATAACGAATTGATAAAAAACCCCCAAGCGTGTGATATTATTTGCCCATCAGAGTATATGATACTAAAAATGAGAGAAGAAGGGTTAATCAAACCATATTCTTTCCCAGAAAAATACCAAGAGTACGGCTCACCGTATATCAAACAAGTTTTTAAAGAGTTGGGTCTTAACACGGAAGACGGCAAGACTTACGCCATAGGTTATATGTGGGGCACGATGGGACTTATATATAATATGGATAAATATTCGGACCAAGATTTTTCACATTGGTCAAACTTGTTTGATGAAAAATTCAGCGGTAGGACAACAATTAAGGACAGTTTGCGTGACAGTTATATTATGGCTGTTGCAATAGTGTATGAACAAGAACTTTTAGCCCTAAAAAGTGACTTTGAAGCGGGCAGAGTAACCCAAGCCGAATACGAAAGCAAATTGTTTGAAATCTTTAATCGTACTGATAAAGCAACTGTAAAAAAAGTTGGCGACGTCTTAATTGACCTTAAAAATAATCTTTACGGCTTTGAAGTTGACGCAGGTAAGTCAGACCTTTTATCAGGAAAAATTGACGTAAACTTTGCGTGGAGTGGCGACGCAGTCTATTCTATGTGGGAAGCTGACGAAATGGGCATAGAACTTGGTTATGCCGTACCCGAAGAAGGTAGTAACGTTTGGTTTGACGGTTGGGTAATGACAAAAAACGCTAATGAAGAACTTTCTATGGAGTTTTTAAATTTCGTTTCAGACCCACGAATTGCAGTTCGTAATATGGATTATATAGGATATACAAGTTGTATCGGTGGCGACGAAGTGTTCGATTATGTGCTTGGAAATTTTTCTGACGACGAAGGTGAACTTGAACAAGTAGACTTAAAATACTTCTTTGACCCAACGGATACTGCTGGCAACTACGTCGTTGAAGTTTTACCCGAAAATAGAAGATATTTATTTGCTCAATACGCTGATGAACAAACGATTTTAAGATGTGCAGTAATGGATAATTTTAGTAACGAAGACTTAATACTTGTAAATGAAATGTGGAACAAGGTTAAACTTATAACTCTACCTGATTACGTTTTAATAGTCTCAGCAATACTGATAGTATTAATAATAGGGTTGGTTATAGTATTGAAGTTTAAGGATAGAATTTTCGTTAAAGCAATTTCTTCACAGCAGACAAAACCTAGAAGAAAAGGTTGTAAAGTAATAAAAATTGAAGATTTGAAATAAAAGAAATCCCGTTGATTTGTCAAAATCAACGGGATTTTTATGTCGTTTATAAAAGTTCGTTAAACGAATAGATATATTTATCAGCAATGGCTTTGATTTGTTCGGTTAAATTTTCCGAAGATTTATCAAAAACGCCTATCGTGTTAAGTCCTGCGTTTTTAGCTGTGGTTAGTGCATTGATATTATCGTCAAAAAAGTAAGCATCGTGTGGATTTACCCCTAAAAGTTCAATTACCTTATCATAAATTCTTACGTCTGTTTTTGTAAGGTTAAAATCGTCGGTACTCCAAAGATTATCAAATAGTTCGTAAACTCCGTTTCTTTTTAAGCAAGGGTCAAGGTTGACGTGCGGACTTGCCGTCAAAACGTTTAGGCTATGACCTTCTTTTTTTATTCTTTCAAGGAAAGTCTTTACGCCGTCTTTTAGCATTATTTCATTACGATATCGGGGTAGGCAATATTCAGCGTTTAACTTAAACATTTCTTCAACAGTATACGTTATACCAAAATGAGACCTAAAATATTCAGCGCACGCTTTTCCGCCCATCGTTGCTATGGTTAGAATAAAGTCATCGGGGTAGGAAATATTTTGTGAATCTAAAATGTTTAGCATTGCTTTTGCCCATACAGGCATTGAGTCAACAAGTGTTCCGTCAAGGTCAAAAATAAATGCTTTTTTATTTTCCATATCGTATCCTTTAATAATCCCAAGTGGGAATGTATTTTTCATTTGCACTTTCAAGTGCTTGATAAAACATATTGCGTATATCAAGAGTTAAAGCATAATCAATTACCGAATCGTATTCACGCTTAGTAACTTTTCTTTGTAGTTCGGGGAAAGAGTCAATTTTGCCAAACGGTGTATACTGACTCATAACGTTTATATAAGCACTGTCTTTAATATTAGCAAACCAATCAAGAATTTTTTTACTGTCAGACACTGCTTGGGGAAGAACTAAATGGCGAACTATAACACCGCTTTTAAGTAATCCGTCCTTACCTAAGATAAAAGGCTTGCTTTGTACCATAAATTCAATCGCCTTACTTGCTTTTATAAAATAATTTTCTTTGCCTGTATATCTCTTTGAAAGAGAGGGGGAAAAGAACTTCATATCTGGCAAATAAACGTCAACGTAGTCGTTTATTTTTTCAAGAATTTCAACGTTTTCATATCCGTGAGTGTTATAAACAACGGGTATTGACGGCTTATAAATTTTAAACGCTTCGATAATCTTATTTGAGTAATGAGTGGGGTTTACAAGATTAATGTTATGCGCTCCCATATTTTCAAGTTCCTTAAAAATATCGGCAAGTTGATTAACTGAAATTTGTTTTCCACGCAAGCTTCTTGAAAGTTCGTAGTTTTGGCAAAACGCACATTTGAGCGAGCAACCACAAAAGAAAACGGTGCCAGAACCAACCGTTCCGCTAATTATCGGCTCTTCAAATTTATGCAAAGAATATTTTGCAATATAAACGTTGTCGTCAGTTCCACAAATCCCTTTTTTTATGCTTTTATCAACTGAGCAGTTGTTGGGGCAGAGTGAACAATAAGTCTTATTCAAGTTCAAATGCTCCCGTGTAAAGTTGATAGTATTTGCCTTGTTTAGCAATTAGTTCTTCGTGTGAGCCACGTTCGATTATTTTGCCTTGGTCAAGAACCATAATAACGTCAGAGTTTTGTACGGTAGAAAGCCTATGCGCAATAACGAATACTGTGCGACCTTGCATAAGTCTATCTGTTCCTTTTTGAACTAGCGCTTCTGTTCTTGTGTCAATAGAAGACGTTGCTTCGTCCATTATCATAACGGGCGCATCTTTTACGGCTGCACGAGCAATTGATAAAAGTTGGCGTTGACCTTGCGAAAGGTTAGCACCGTCCGCCGTGAGCATAGTATTATATCCGTCGGGAAGCCTTGTTATAAAGTCGTGTGCGTAAGCAAGTTTTGCCGCTTCAATACATTCTTCATCAGTTGCAGAAAGTCTACCGTAACGAATATTTTCCATAACCGTACCTGTAAACAAGTTAGTGTCTTGTAAAACTATACCCAAAGAACGTCTTAGGTCGGCTTTTTTGATTTTATTAATATTAATACCATCATAACGAATTTTGCCGTCAGCAATATCGTAAAAGCGGTTTATAAGATTTGTTATAGTAGTTTTGCCAGCGCCCGTTGCACCGACGAAAGCGATTTTTTGACCGGGGTGAGCGTAAAGTGAAACGTCGTGAAGAACTATTTTATCGGGGACGTATCCAAAGTCAACGTCAAACATTTGAATATCGCCTTTAAGTTCAGTGTAAGTAATCGTGCCGTCTGCTTTATGTGGGTGCTTCCATGCCCAGTGACCCGTTCTTTCTTGTGTTTCGGTAATAGTGCCGTCGGGGGAGACGTTGCAACGAACAAGCGTAACGTATCCGTCGTCCGTTTCGGGTTCAGCATCCATTAGCTCAAACAATCTTGATGCGCCTGCAAGTCCCATTACGATAGCGTTTATCTGTTGTGAAGACTGTGAAATTTGTCCTGTAAACTGTTTGCTGATAGGTAAAAATGCTATAATTGCAATAAGGAACGTTGTAGCACCTGTTTCGGTATAAATTGGGTCGAATCCCGTAATTGTAAGATTTGGAACGTTAAGAGCAACTAAAATTC
>JAGASB010000045.1 GCA_017621955.1 Clostridia bacterium
CCATTACGGACACTACTTTAACGACTATAACAAGGCTGTTAAAGATTTATATGAACGTGCAAAAAAATACATAGATTGGACTTTGGAGAACATATTATGAAAATTACAGTTGAATGCAATAACAAAAAATACGAATTTACTAACACTGCTCCCGTTTACATTTTTGAATGTGCTATAGAAAACAACTTTGACAAAAAATACGGTGAGAAAACTTTAATGGAATTTATTAACCTTGTATATGAATGCTATATGAAAGATAGCAATGCTACCCCATTAGGACATCTATCAGACTATATGGCTAAACATTGGAAAAAAATTAAAGATTTAAGCAGATACGATATTTTAGAAAAATTCTATGCTCAATTACCATAAGGAGAAAACGCTATGAAATGTCAATTATGCGAAAAAGAAATAACAAATGAATACTTTGAAGGCGTTAATGGAGCAATCTGCGCCGATTGTCTTAAACGAATGATGACCTACTATGCTCTAAAAAAATTTAATTTGATAAAAAATATTAAAGGAGATTAAGCTATGAACATTACAACCTACACCGAACAAGACAAACAATTTTACCCTACCCCTAAATCGTTGCTAAAACTAATTGAGAACGATTTTAAGGAACAACTGAAATGCTTTCACGACGAGCTAAAATACGATATACGTGTTTTAGAGCCGACAGCTGGCAAAGGCAATATCGCTTTACACTTGCGAGATTATTGGGGACGTTATTCTTACGACCATACCCCATGTTGTAAAGTAGATTGTATAGAAATTGATAGAACGTTGCAAGCAACATTAAAAGGACTTAATTTTCCTGTTGTTTGCGACGATTTTTTATATTTCAACACTTTTACTAAATACGACCTTATATTTATGAACCCACCTTTCGCAAATGCAGAAGACCACCTTATGAAAGCAATAAAATTACAAGAAAAATATGGTGGCCGTATTCTGTGTATCTTAAACGCTGAAACTATTAAAAATACATATACAATTAAACGTCAAGAATTAAAAGCAAAGTTAAACGAACTTAACGCAGAAATTAAATACTATTCTGATGCCTTTAATTCGCCTGATAGCGAAAGAAAAAGTTCAGTTGAAATTGCCGTCATTTGGCTTGATATTCTTGCGCCAAAAAACATTTTCAATTCAAAAGTATTTGAAGAACTTGATAAAGCCGAAAAAATAAATTTCAGAGTTGAAACACCTGAAGAACAATATGAACTTATTCGTCTTGGGCTAGATTGGATAACTGCTTTAGTAGAACAATATAACAGACACATTGAATCTGCAATAGGCTTTTTCAAAGAATACGAAGCGTTTAGAACCGAATATTATAATCGCTATGACAACATAGAAGGCAATTCTTATAAAACGGCTTTTAAGTTAGTTATATATGATAGCGATTATAACGACATAAATACTTTTATAGAAAATACACGTCGCAAGTATTGGAAAACATTATTCGACCACCCTAAATTTTCCACAATTCTTACAAGTAGATTGCAGAGTGAACTTTCTTCCCGCCTAGACGAAATGAAGAATTACGACTTTAATGAACGTAATATTTTACGCCTAATGGAAGAAAATCGAGTTGCCACATTAAAAGGCATTGAAGAAGAAATATTATCACTCTTTGACACCTTTACAAAACACGCACAATACGACGGTTGCGATAATGTTCACTACTATAACGGTTGGAAAACTAATAAAGCACACAAGTTAAACAGTAAAATTATAATTCCGTTCTATGGGGCTTGGAAATCTGAACCCCGTTATGTAGGCAACAATGTATGGAATATGCGTAGATCGGGTTATGAATATAAGCTAGACCATTATGAAGCATTAAAGACCTTGCGAGATATGTCTAAAACATTAAATTATCTTGCTAAAGGCGTTAGTGGAATTCAAGATATGGAACACTTATCAAACATAATTTATAGTCAGTTCAACAATGGTAACGCTAAAAATATTCCTACCGAACACTTTATTCTAACATTCTATAAAAAAGGCACTTGCCATATTAAATTCAGAAATCAAGACTTACTTGACAAATTCAATTTATTCGCATCACAACGTAAAGGCTGGCTTCCCCCATCATACGGTAAAAAAGCCTACAACGATATGAATAGCGAAGAAAAAGAACTTGTTAAAGAGTTCTCTGGTGACGAAATTGAATACAACAAAATTTATAATAATCAAACGGCCTATCTCATTGATAAAAACGAATTATTACAAATTACAGGTTAAGGAGATTAAACTATGAAACGAACTAAAGAAATTGAAACTATTTTAACTGCTATTTTTGTTCTAAATCATATTAACGAAAATAACGAACAAATCGCTTTATTGTCTGAATACGCTCTACACGATATATGTGAAGCCAACAGCAATATGATAAAACTTCTTGCTTGCACTAACAAAAAAGAAGCCCTAAAAACTTGGGTAAATAAATTGCTCACCGAAGATACAAAATATAACGATTTTATAAAACTAAAGGAGTATTACAAAAATGACAGAAAATGAACTTAAAGATATGGAATTTAACGACGCAGTAAACAAACTTTCTGAAACGTTTGACACCATTACGTCTTATGACGAACTAAAAAACTTCATAATCAAAAAAATTAACGAAGATATGCTTTTTGTTGCTATACACCTATTACAAGCAATAAACGAAAAGCCTTCAGATTTTTACGATTATGACTACTGTATGGGAACACTTGATAAACCTATACCCCTTGAAAATATTAACGACTTAAAAGATTATTGTGAATAAAAGAGAAAACAAAAATGAAACCATTTAAGACACAGGCACACATACACTCACTTAACGGCAAAATGGACGAAATAACGGTTCTAGGACCTCAAACGCTCTTTTGTCATACAATACCTAACGCATATATCGTTCAATATGGCGATATTAAATGCACGGCTATTTTTAATACTGCTAATTTTCAATATTATGCAGATGACGTTGACGGAATTATAAAGGAGAATTAACTATGAAAAAATATGTATATATGGTCGAATTTGACTGGTCTGTTGAAGACGGTTGCGATATTGAAACTGAACTTTTTGCAACATACGATAAAGCGCTTGAACGCTATAATCAACTTGTCAATGAAGAAAAAAACAA
This sequence comes from Clostridia bacterium, assembly GCA_017621955.1. The sequence goes on from JAGASB010000045.1 coordinate 3,143, forward strand.
TGAAGACGGTTGGGTTCACGACGTTTTTGAGCCTAACGGAACTATTCTTAAAGGCTACACTTTTGAAGAATACGGAAACAAAGAAAAACAAGAAGACCTTTATTGGAGTTGCGTAATGGACGAATGGTATGAATACCACTCTATTATTCAATTAAAGAAACTTGAAGTAAAATAAGGAGATTACACTATGAAAAACAAAATTACTATTCTCTATGATAATACCGACAACTATACAAACATTGAAGAAACCAAAGAATTCTTGATTGACACCTTTTCAGAAGAAAGGGGCTGGAAAACTATAGACGACATTCCCGAAGATGTTATCTATGAAGAAATAGACGCACAAGACAATTTAGCGTGGCAAGATTTTTACGAGCAGATATATAAAATTTTAAGCCACGATA
>JAGASB010000046.1 GCA_017621955.1 Clostridia bacterium
AATATTAAATGCTATGATTAAAAAAGACATTATTCTTGAAGTTAATACGTCTTCCATCATGAATGCTTCTGACGAACCGCTGCCTCGATACAGTATCATTGATCGATATGTTCAGCTTGGAGGACGTAGGGTTGTATTAGGTTGCCGATAGTTTAATATTGGCAACCTACAAACTTTTTATTTGGATTACTACAAATATTTTAGACAAACAAAAGATGGAGGCTCAATTTGCCCGACGCTTTGATTTACATAGGCTATATTTTGACGGTTGCCGTTATCGTGTTTCTTTCAATGAAGCTCGGCAAATACGTTGACGTGATAGATATAGTCTTGTGCGACTTCTTCCTTTATTTCGTATGAAGGCTCGCTCATAGGCGTTAGGGTGTCTAAACTTACTCTGCGGTAATAGTCACTTGTTTTGCGGTTTATAAGTTTCATCATTTTACGGATACAGGCAATTTCAATTGTAATCGGCTTGCCTTTCTTGCTGTAAAACAAAATGTTACTTAAAAGTTCTCCGTAATGTTCGCAAAGAAACAATGCCCCTTCTTGGACTAAATCGTAACTGTCACTGAAAGTGTGTTTTAATTCGTGTTTTGCTTAATATCAGCAAACAGGTCTGCATACATTTTTTGTGCACGATTTCCCGAATAGCATATTTGGAAACGTAATTCCATAAAGGCGATAAGTTCCGCCATTTTAAGTACGTTGTTTTGTGAGATTTCTTCTTTCAGAACACTAAAATCTAATAATTTTGTTTTCATAATGTAAAAAGAGGTTACGCGCCAATTTGCCGCATAACCGCAAAAACGAGCAGAACCCAATATAAATTTAATTTAAGTACTTAAAGATTTTCTGTAACAATTTTTTGTCGTTGACTTTCGCTTTTCACTGTGCTACAAACGTAGTCCGAAAAGCGATAAATCGGAGCGTCATATAAGCAGAGTGTCCATAAAAATATGTCACAGTTACGAAATAGTCCCAACGTTGCAGTCCGAGTTTTCGCATTAGCCGTACTTTTCGCTTAATGGCGTTGGTTTTCATTCGCTCGGTGTGTTTTGCAACAAAAGCGTTTAATTCGTCCTTATTTGCAAAATCTGCTGCCAAAGATTCCTTAATATGCGCCTTTCGTTCTCGCTTAAGTAGCGATTGGCTTTCTTTATATGCCTTTTCAAAGCGTTCTTTAAGGGTTTCGGGCGGAGATTCGTTCGTCGGTGATTATTGTTCCGTTGTTTTGACAACTCGTCTTGTGGAATATTCTAAAAAGAGTCAAAAAATACTTGACGAACAAATGTTCGTATGTTATAATACAAGCGAGAAAATTTGCTTGCAAGGGTTTTCGAGCGCAGTATTTCAACGGAAACGGCGATTTGACAATGGCAAAGCGTGGCAACGATAGTTGCCGACAAAATCTTATTTTGTCACGTTTCTATGTTATAATATAACAGGCTTGATATAAGGTCAAGCATTGCGCCGTAAAAAAGGCGCTGTTAGGCATAAAGAGTGTTGCCCGAAAAGTTCTTTCCTTTGTGGATTGAACGGAAGAATTACCGTCGTTTACCATAGAGTTGTTATTAGGTGTAGCAATTCCGCGACGGGCGTTGAAATCGTTAAAAAAGAGAGATTTCGGCGTGGGTTCTATTGTTGTACGATTTTTCAGATAAAATCGACTAAAAATTTAATAATCAGGATTAAAATCCGTGCGAAGAACGAGCCTAAAAAGGCAATCGAAATCGCACGGATTTTTTGTCCAGAAATGCAAAATCGGAGGTGCATTATGTAACGAAAAATAAAACTTAATACTTGTGGTTTAAGTCGGTGATAGAAAAATATCAGCGGCTTTTTTGTCGTCTTTCGGGAGGTTAAACAATGACAAATTACAATCAATATCGCCCGCCGTAGCGGGAGAAAACTTTGGAAGCAAAAGCGAAGCAAAACAGAAGGCTTATGAGCAAAGTGTAGCCCACTATACTTCGATTCCGAAGTAGTGGGCTCTGCGAGGCTGTGTGTCCACTAAAAATAATAGCGGCAGACACTTTCTACTACCACTTTGCCCAACACCACTAAATCAAAATGAAAGGAGGAAACTACA
>JAGASB010000047.1 GCA_017621955.1 Clostridia bacterium
CGTATATAGACGGCTACAAAATCGGCGGTAAAACAGGTGATATTCTGACAACTTGTGTAAATCTCGTCAAAAATCTTATTAAAATATATACTTGACAAAAAAATAGCCAATTTTTAACGAAAAAAAGCCTAAAATGTCAACAATCTAATTACGGTTTATAGTTGACAATAGGGCTTTTTTTATGCTATAATATATAAAAATCAGGATTAGGAGAGATATAATGCCGATATTCTACTATGGATTACGCAAACTTATGGACGAAAATAATATTACGCAAAAAGCACTTGCCGAAGCTTGTGACATTGCACCAAATTCAATTTCACGTATGATGCAAGGCGAATATGTATCAATAGAAACAATTGATAAAATTTGTAATTTCTTCAATTGCGATTATGGTGATATTATTACGCGATTTAAAAAAGATGATCCAATAGGGTATGTAAGTGATGCTCAATACGAAGAAGGAATGGCGCAGGTTAGAACAGCGTTGGTTTACTATATGGAAAAAACAGGCGAGGCTGTTTCAAGGGTAAGTCAAAAAACCACGCTTTCGGTCAATACGATAAAATCTTTTCTTTTAGGAAACCCGATTCATTCGACGTCGTTCTTGAAGTTGACCAAATTAGGTGACATTTTTAATAATAGACTGGCAGAGATAATGAATGGGGCAATGAAACCCGATGAGTATATTGCGCCGAAACCAATTAAGAAAGTTTCTTTTAAGGTATATTATAAATTATTAAAATTAGTGCCCAATGGGAAACTTGCAAGAAGGGAAGATATCGAGTCATACGTTGCAAAAAAGTTAAACGTAGAGTATGTTTCTTTTGCATTGTTTAAAGGGGACTCTCAGTGGGAGTTTAGTACGGATATTATGTTTACGATTCCATATTGGAGGGAAATCTCAACTCGTGGCGTTTTGCAAGAGACAAGTAAATGTTCAAGGGAAACACAAGAACAGGCATTAATCGAAGAAGGTCATACCTTAGTCAAATATGGGAAAGATTCCAAACGAGTAGAAGGCTTCCAAAATAAGCTCTTCGATTTTAATTCAATTGACGATAAGACTTTCTTTGAAATTTATGACGATGAAGAATCAAAGAGATTTTACGAGTTTTAATAGTTGATTTAGAAAGAATATGGAAACGAAAAATGAGGGATACTTCAATGTTCGATACAAAATGGACTTATATAATTATGCATAAAAATGAACCTGTTGCATCCATCCGTAAAGATGGATATAGCGAGGTTTATAGTCCATCTTTTATGCCGTATAATTTATACTTCGAAACAAAAAAACAAGATTTAGATGAGAGGGTTAATAATCTAACGAATTTTTATTATTGGTGTGCATCAAGAGTATTGTCTTTAGATAGGAAACATGCAAAAACAATATTAAATTATTTAAATAAAAAACAAGCTGTTACAGATAAGGATAGGGCGGAAATTGCTCTTTCGTATCACTGCCTAACGTTGACGGATGTTTTTTGGGTAAGGAAAAAAGAGGAAACGCTTATCTTTGAAGATGTTAGTTTATATAGAAATCCTTTAAGTAGGTCTTTTTTTGACGTGTGTTTAAGGGGTGTGTATCCTACATCTCAAAATCAAGAATTTTTAACACAAGGTAAAGTTGCTGGAGATATTTCTACGAGTGGGGTGGCACCTAAAGCGTGGCTTCGAAAAAATGGAGATGTATACTTGTATAAGGCTGGTAATGTTGATGAAGTAAATGCTGAATTATTAGCAAGTAAAATAGCGAATTGTTTTAGGTGTAAGCATATAGAATATTTTGAAGAAGATTATCTTGGAGAAAAAGTTTGCGTGAGCAAGCTGATTACTTCTGAAGAGAACAGTATTGTTCCAATGGAATTTATTGAAGTCTATGCGGTAAATAACGATATGGATAAATATTCTCTCATATTAGAAAAAGATTCGTATAATTACTATATGATGAATATTCTTGATTACTTAATTGGGAACACCGATAGGCATTGGGGGAATTGGGGCTTTTTAGTTGATAATAAAACGAATGAATTACTGAAACTACACCCGTTAATGGATTTTAATAAAGCATTTACCGCATATGATGATTTAGCGGGTGCAAAGTGCTTGACGACTAGAGAAACGAGGACACAAATGCAAGCCGCAATAAATGCTGTTAAACAAATTGGGCTTAATCAAATATCTGAAATTCAAGAGAACTGGTTTTACGATGAAAGTATAAAAGAGATGTTTTTTAAGAGGTTAGATGTCTTAAGAAAAACTAATAATGAAAGGTCTAAATCTTAATCTGAAACGAATTTATGGTGAAAATTCAAACAAAAGAGAATCAAACTTAATATGTAGTGATAACCCTGTAATATATGATATTTTACAGGGTTATTTTATACGGGAATTTATTAATGTTATTTGCGTTAAGTATAAAAAAATGTAAAAAACGACAAAATATATCTATTAAAAAATGCAATTTTTATTGACATTTATGCGCTAATGTGGTATACTATTGCCATCTGGAGGGTTATTATGGAACGTAAAATTTATCAAGATTTATTGAACTGGAAGAATAGTGAGGCTCGTAAACCATTAATCTTACAGGGAGCAAGACAAGTAGGCAAAACGTATATAGTCAATTATTTTGCAGGTAAAGAATATCAAAATTATATTTACTGTAATTTTGAGAAAGAAAAGGGGTTAGAGGATTTCTTTACAGATTTGAACCCTGAAAATATAATTCGTAAATTAGCGAATTATAAACGCAAGGAAATTTTACCGAAAGACACTTTGATTATTTTTGATGAAATTCAGTCTTGCCCACAAGCAATTACTTCTTTAAAGTATTTTAATGAGGAAGCGAATGAATACCATATCGTTGCACTTGGCTCATTATTAGGCGTTTCAGTA
>JAGASB010000048.1 GCA_017621955.1 Clostridia bacterium
AGTTGGTTTTAAGGAAATTGAAGTAGGTTTCCCCGCTGCAAGTGAAACGGAATACGAATTCTTAAGAACGCTTATTGATAATAATATGATTCCTTCTGACGTAACCGTTCAAGTGTTAACGCAATGTAGAGAACATATTATTAGAAAGACTTTTGAAGCGTGTAAAGGCGCGCCAAGCGCAATAATTCACTTTTATAATTCGGTAAGCGTTGCGCAACGTGAACAAGTTTTCAAAAAGTCTAAAGAAGAAATTAAAAAGATTGCCGTTGACGGCGCAAAACTCGTTAAGCAACTTGCAAGTGAATACGAAGGCAACTTCCGTTTTGAGTATTCTCCCGAAAGTTTTACGGGAACGGAACCTGAATACGCTTTAGAAGTTTGCAACGCTGTTTTAGACGTATTAGAGCCAAGCAAAAATAATAACGTTATAATAAATCTTCCCGTTACGGTAGAAATGAGTTTGCCACACGTTTACGCAAGTCAAGTTGAATATATTAGTGAAAACTTAAAATACCGTGAATACGTTACCCTATCCCTTCACCCACACAACGATAGAGGTACGGGTGTGGCTGATACCGAACTTGCTTTACTTGCAGGCGCAGATAGAGTTGAAGGAACGCTTTTCGGCAACGGCGAAAGAACGGGCAACGTTGATATAATCACGCTTGCAATGAATATGTATTCGCACGGTGTTGACCCTAAACTTGATTTTTCGGATATGACTTATTTAGTTGAAGAATACGAAAAATGTACCCGTATGCACGTTTACGAACGTTCACCGTACGCAGGCGCATTAGTATTTGCAGCGTTTTCGGGCAGTCACCAAGACGCTATTGCAAAAGGTATGAAATATAGAGTTAAAAACAACTTACACGAATGGACTGTTCCTTATCTCCCTATCGACCCGAAAGATATTGGAAGAACTTACGACGCAGACGTGATTAGAGTTAATTCTCAAAGTGGTAAAGGCGGAATCGGATACTTGCTTGAACAAACTTTCGGCTATAATCTTCCTGCCAAAATGAGAGAACACTTTAGTTATACGTGTAAAAACGTTTCCGACCACGAACACAAAGAACTTAAACCTAACGAAGTTTTAAATATTTTTACTGAAAAATATCTTAACGTTCCTTACGAAATAGAAATAAGTGATTTTGATTTTATAAGAGAAAACGAAGTCGTCAAGGTCAACGTTTCTTTCTTAAAGAACGGCGAAGAAACTGAAATTGAAGCAGAAGGTAACGGGTTTTTAAGTGCGGTAAATAATGCGCTTCACGAATTTACGGGCGAAGAATATACTCTTCAAGTTTACACTCAACACAGTATGCAAGGCGATGGTTCAAGAAGTATGGCTGCATCATACATAGGACTTGAAAGAATTGACGGCAAAATGTATTGGGGCGCAGGCACTGATACTGACGTAATGAAGGCTAATATAAACGCACTCTTAAGTGCTTATCATAATTTGATTAAAGGAGAATAACGTTATGGGTATGACTATGACTCAAAAAATTCTTGCTTTTCACGCAGGATTAGATAAAGTCGTTTCGGGACAACTTATCAGCGCTAAACTTGATATAGTTCTTGGCAACGATATAACTACTCCCGTTGCTGTAAATGAATTTACAAAAGCGGGATTTGATAAGGTTTTTGATAAAGATAAAATCGCAATAGTTTTAGACCACTTTGTCCCAAATAAAGATATTAAAGCGGCAGAACAAAGTAAACAATGCCGTGAATTTGCTTGTTCGCATTGTGTAAGCCATTTTTACGACGTTGGTAAAATGGGTATAGAACACGCACTACTTCCCGAACAAGGCGTTGTAACTGCGGGCGATTGTATAATCGGTGCAGACAGTCATACTTGTACTTACGGTGCATTAGGTGCTTTTTCCACAGGTGTTGGCAGTACGGATATGGCGGCAGGTATGGCAACGGGAACGGCTTGGTTTAAGGTTCCGTCGGCTATAAAATTCAACCTTTCGGGTAAACTTAATAAAAATTGTAGCGGAAAAGACGTTATCCTTACAATTATAGGTATGATAGGTGTTGACGGTGCACTCTATAAAAGTATGGAATTTACGGGCGATGGCGTAAGCAGTTTATCTATGGACGATAGACTTTGTATTTGCAATATGGCAATAGAAGCAGGCGCTAAAAACGGCATCTTCCCCGTAGATGAAAAAACATTTGAATACTTA